>JBMZTS010000008.1:0-23698 GCA_049623905.1 Flavobacteriaceae bacterium | reverse complement strand
GACCCCCTGCGTGACAGGCAGGTATTCTAACCAGCTGAACTACCAGACCTAGAATCGACTGCAAATATACACTCCATTTTGATATCCCCAAATATTTTAATCTTTAAAAATAAAAACACTTCAAGTAATTCGGTTGGCAATAATGTTGCAAAATACACACTTGGCAATAATTTTGTTTTTTTCGAATCAAACCCTCAAAAAACCTCACCTTAATTTAATATTTTAATAAGAAATGCTTGCTTCGGCTAATATAAAGCATTATTTTCGCTCCCTTGTCTTAAAAAAACAAGAATAACTAATAACTATATTTATTTAAAACAAAATGAAAAAAACCATTCTATCAATCATCACTGTGTTTGCTTCAGTTGTTGCTTTTGCACAAGCTGGAGGCTCAGTAGCTGATGATCAAAACAACCCATTACCAGGGGCCAGCGTTGTTGTTAAAGGCACAACGACTGGCGCAACAACAGACTTTGATGGCGCTTTCTCTATTGATGCCAATCAGGGAGATGTCTTAGTCATTTCTTTTGTTGGTTTCGAAACGCAAGAAGTCACTTACAGTGGAAGCCCAATTGCAGTGGTCTTACAAGAAGGTGTTTCTTTGGATGAAGTTTTGGTTACAGGTAACCGATCAAAGCCAAGAACAGCAATCGATTCTGCCGTACCAATTGACAACATTCGCACATCCGACATTTTAAATGTTGGGGAAGCGTCGATTGAGCGCGCACTGACTTTCGCTATTCCTTCTTTTAACTCTCAAGATCAGGCCATTTCTGATGCGACAGCAGGTTTTGCACCCGCTGATATCCGTAATTTAGGACCATCTAGAACTTTGGTTTTAATCAACGGAAAACGCGTCAATCAACAAGCACAAGCTTACTTAAACAGAACGCCTGGTAAAGGTGAAGTAGGGGTTAACCTAAAAGCTATTCCAATCGCTGCTGTTGAGCGTATTGAGGTTCTCCGTGATGGAGCATCTTCTCAATATGGTTCAGATGCTATGGCGGGTGTAATGAACTTTATTTTAAAGAAAGACTCTGCTTTTTCTACGTTTAATGCGGCAACAGGGATCACCTCTGCTGGCGACGGTTTCCAATTTAATGTAGACTACAACACCACAATGCCCTTTGGAAATGGTGGTCGTGTCAATTTAACATTGGCCTATACAGATCAGGAATTAACCAATCGTGCGGGTTCTCCAGGACGTGATGCTTTCGATGTCGATAGCGCCCTTCCAAACGAATTAGTATTTGCAGACAACGATCCTACCTTAGGAATGATTGTTGGTCGTCCAGATCTAAAGCAAAAAAATATTTTTGTCAATATCACGCACCCACTTGGTGAAAACTCTGAATTTTATACCACTCACGGGTATTCTGATCGTTGGAACCGTTCGTTCGCCTACTATCGCTTCCCAGGATGGAGACGCGATGTAGCAGCTAATGGTTTCCTCAACACCGACACAGACGCTACTGATGCAGATGGTTATAGCGACTTCATGGGATACCACCCAACTTTTGAAGGAAGTATTCAAGATCACTTTAACGTTGTTGGATTTGACCTTGATTTAGGAAATGATTGGCGTTTAGACCTTTCGGTCACCCACGGTAAGAACAGCATCGACTACACAGTAAATCGCTCGGTTAACCGAAACTACCTAACAGCTAATGGCTGGAGTCCTACCTCCTTTAATCCTGGTGGATATGCCTTCTCAAACATTATTCAAAATGCTGACTTCACAAAAACCTTCTCTGATAAGATTTCTTACTCAGGTGGTTTAGAATATAAGCAAGAAAAATTTGAAGCATTCAAAGGAGATCCTCTTTCTCGTTATGGTTCAGGATCAGACTCTTTTGCTGGAATTTCAGCTGAACAAGAAGGTGAGTGGACACGCGAAAACTTTGCTGTCTATTCAGGTGTTGATATCGATTTTTCTGAAAAATTATTGGTGGCCATTGCTGGACGTTATGAGGACTTTACTGATGTTGGTTCAAACTTTAGCTGGAAAGTAGCCTCTCGCTATAAAGTAACTGAAACAACTGCACTTAGAGCAAGTATTTCTACTGGATTTAGAGCGCCATCACTACACCAACAGAAACTATCCAATACACAATATATCATTGTAGCTGGTTCTGCTGAACCTTTATTACAAGGAACTATCCAAAATGGAACATCTGCTGCACGTTCACTAGGAATCCAAGATTTATTCCCTGAAACATCTCAGAACTTTACTGCTGGGATTACTTTTGGAAACAAAAATGGATTCTCAGGTAGTTTAGACTTTTACAACATTAAAGTAAATGACCGTGTTCTCTTTACTTCACAAATCGAAGGAGAAGAAGGCTCAGCGCTTGAAGCAAGTCTTCAATCTGCTGGAGTTGTGGCTGTTCAAGCATGGATCAATGCAGGAAACACCAACACCACAGGGGTTGATTTCGTCTTTAATTGGAAAAGAGATAACCTTAACTTAGGGTTTAACGGAAACTTTAATAACTCAACTATTGATAGTATCGATACGCCTAGCGAGTTAGGTTCTGTCAACATCTTTTCACACAAAGAACAGAGTTTAATTACCAGCTCTCGTCCAAAGTCTAAAATTGCTTTCACTATTGACTATGAAACTGAAAAAATTGATTTCGGTTTATACAACACCAACTTTGGTGCTGTCACAGTAGCTCACGATGGAAACGATTCTGCTCTTGACCAAGAACTTTCGGCCAAATTAATCACTGACTTACGTGTAACCTACAAGTTTACACCTCAATTGAGATTAACCGGTATCATCAACAATGCTTTTGATGTTTACCCTGATATCACTAATCCAAATACTGGAACAACTTCTGGAGGACGCTTTTTGTACTCTAGTCAAGTGTCTCAGCATGGACAACTTGGACGAAACTACTCTTTAGGATTGACATACAAATTCTAAACAGGAAATCTCTCCTATCAAAAAGCCACCCAAAAGGGTGGCTTTTTTTTGATCTGTCCAGTCATAAAAAAACCCCTTCAAAAGAAGGGGGTTTTTATTTTAGCTAACGGAGAACTACAATAGCGCATCGAGCGCTTGAGCATAGGCCGTTTTTGGCGCAACACCAACTTGACGCCCTACAACCTCGCCATCTTTAAATACGAGAACTGTTGGGATATTTCGTACGCCATATTTAGCCGCAAATTCTTGGTTAGCATCGACATCGAGCTTTCCGACAACTGCTTTTCCTTCATAGTCTGTACTAATCTCATCTATAATAGGACCGACCATGCGGCAAGGACCACACCATGCGGCCCAAAAGTCAACCATAACTGGTTTACTCGATTTCAACACTACTTCCTCAAAAGTGGCATCTGTGATTTCTAAAGCCATAATTTCTATTTTTTACAAATGTATTTATTTTTCAAACGTTCAACAACCTCTCGAATTGCTTTCCCTTATACACACATCAATGAAGCTAATCTTTAATTGATTTTATAAGCCAATGCTTCTTCTTCCAAAAGGGACAATAGCTCATTTGAAACTTGAACCTTTTGCTTGCGCGATGGCAAGGTCAACTTGATTTGTTCAGGGCTGTGAAAAACATCAACCATTAAAGGTTTGTCGCCTTTAAAAGAACGTACAATTTCCTTTATCTGATCGACTCTTTGATCGTTTAACTGACTAATTTCCAATTGTAAGGTCAACCGCTTAACATTATTTTTAAGGGTGTCCTGAAGCATCTCAACGCCAATAAATTGCATTCGAGGAGCACCTACTTTTCCTGTTTCGCGATTTCTCCAACCTTCTACGACTTTAAGACGTAAACGAATAAAACCGTTGGAAATAATCAAGTGGCGATACTTCAAATACTCTTCTCCGAAGATTTTAAATTCATATTGATCATTAAAATCTTCTAGTTGAAAAATGGCCCAGCCTTTTCCGTTTTTTGAAATCCGATGATCCACATCATTGACTATACCACCAAAGGTCAATTCTCTGTTGACCAGTGGGTATAAATCACTTAAAATCGTAAGAGGTGCCGATGAAAAATATTTCATCTCACGTTTAAAATCATCCAATGGGTGGGCGGATAGATAAATTCCAACCACTTCTTTTTCTTGTTTTAAACGTTCTAGTGTGCCCCAAGGTTCACAGTGTGGAATTTTGATCTCTTCGACCTGTAAAGCGAGGTCCTCACCAAACAAATTGGTTTGAGAAGAATTGAGACTTTCTTGATGTTTGGCCCCATAACGAACCGCTTTTTCCAAAAAGGTAACCCCTTCTCCATCGGGATTAAAATACTGCGCTCTGTGGGTGCTACCGAACGAATCAAGTCCCCCGGCTAGGGTAAGGTTTTCAAGCGCTTTTTTATTGGCAGCCCTTAGGTCAATTCGTTGGGTCAAATCGAAAATAGACGTAAACTTTCCTTCTTTACGCTGTTCTATGATGGTTTCAACCGCTCCTTTTCCAACGCCTTTAACAGCGCCCATTCCAAAACGAATGGCCTGCTGGTCGTTGACCGTAAATTTGTAAAACGATTCATTGACATCGGGACCCAATACCTTTAGTCCCATACGCCGGCATTCTTCCATAAAGAAGGTGACTTGCTTGATGTCGTTCATGTTATTTGAAAGCACCGCCGCCATGTATTCTGCAGGATAGTGTGCCTTTAGGTAAGCCGTTTGATAGCCAATCCAAGCATAGCAGGTAGAGTGTGATTTGTTGAAGGCGTAAGCCGCAAAAGCCTCCCAATCTTTCCATATTTTTTCTAAGGTTTGTTCTGGATGACCGTTAGATTTTCCGCCTTCAATAAATTGTGGTTTGAGTTTTTGGAGTAGGGCAAAGATCTTTTTCCCCATCGCTTTGCGAAGAACATCGGCATCACCTTTAGAGAAATTGGCCAGTTTCTGTGACAAAAGCATCACCTGCTCTTGGTAGACAGTAATCCCGTAGGTTTCTTCTAAGTATTCGGCCATCACGGGCAAGTCATAAGTGATGGGTTCTTTTCCGTTTTTACGGTCGACAAAACTAGGGATATATTCTAAAGGGCCCGGGCGATATAACGCATTCATTGCAATCAAATCTGCAAAAACAGTGGGCTTTAAGTCTTTAAGATACTTTTGCATCCCAGCCGATTCGTACTGAAAAATACCGACGGTATCTCCGCGTTGAAAAAGCGCATAGGTTTCTTCATCATCTAGAGGAAAATGATCTGGATCCAAATCGATATTGTGTTTATACTTGACCAGTTTAACAGTATCCTTAATTAAGGTAAGTGTCTTTAGTCCTAAAAAATCCATCTTTAACAATCCAGCGTCTTCAACCACAGAATTGTCAAATTGGGTGACATATAAATCAGAGTCTTTTGCGGTTGATACTGGCACAAACTGGGTAATATCGTCGGGGGTAATGATTACCCCACAAGCGTGAATCCCGGTATTGCGAAGTGAGCCCTCTAAAACTTTAGCCTGTTGGATGGTCTGTCCTGCAATCGAATCTTCATCGGCTAAATTTTTAATTTCATTAACCCGCAACAACTCTTCCGAGCGCAAGCTCTTTTTTAAGTCCTCTTCCGACGAATTAAAGATTTTTCCCAACTTCATGTTGGGCAATAGTTTGGCAATCCGATCGGCTTCTCCCAAAGGAAGATCCAAGACACGCGCCGTATCTCGAATTGATGACTTGGCCGCCATGGTCCCATAAGTTATGATTTGAGCCACCTGATTGGCACCGTATTTGTCAATCACATAATCCATTACTTTTCCCCGACCTTCATCGTCAAAATCGATATCAATATCGGGCATACTCACCCGATCAGGGTTTAAAAAACGCTCAAAAAGCAAGTCGTATTTTATGGGGTCAATGTTGGTGATTTTTAAGCAATAGGCGACGACCGAACCAGCGGCAGAACCACGGCCAGGACCTACCGAAACATCCATTGCTCTTGCGGCAGCAATAAAATCTTGTACAATTAAAAAATACCCTGGATAGCCTGTGTTGGCAATCACATCAAGCTCGAAATCGATCCGCTCTCGAATCACATCTGTAAGTTGAGTGTAGCGGTCTTTGGCACCTTCATAGGTCAGATGCTTGAGGTAGTTGTTTTCTCCCATTTTACCGTCTGAATCATCCACCACCTGATAGGCTTCAGGTATATCAAATTGTGGTAAAAGGACATCTCGGGCAAGGGCAAAAGGTTCAATTTTATCGACCAGAGCCGTGATGTTTAAAATCGCTTCAGGAATATCCTGAAACAACGCCTTCATTTCCTCGCTCGACTTAAAATAATATTCTTGGTTTGGAAGTCCATAGCGAAATCCGCGGCCACGTCCAATTGGCGTGGCTTGCTTCTCCCCTTCCTTTACACAAAGTAAGATGTCATGAGCATTGGCCTCTTCCTTATGGGTATAGTAGGTGTTGTTGGTGGCTACAAGAGGAATATCGTATTGGCGAGACAATTGAATCAAGACCTCATTGGCACGGTCTTCACCTTCCTCCCCATGACGCATCAATTCAATGTAGAGATCATCGCCAAATTGTTTGTGCCACCATTGCAAAGCTTCTTCAGCTTGACGATCACCAACATTTAAAATTTTTGAGGGAACTTCACCATAGGTGTTGCCTGTCAAGACGATCAAATCTTCTTTGTGAGCTTCCACCACTTGCCGATCAATACGTGGCACATAATAAAAGCCATCGACATAGGCTTTGGAAGTCATTTTGGCCAAGTTGTGATAACCCGCTTTATTTTTTGCTAAAAAAACCACTTGGTATCCATCGTCGCGACGTGTTTTGTCTTTATGATCCTCACACACATAGAATTCGCAGCCCACTATGGGCTTTATTTTTTGTTCTTCTTCTACCGCTGTGTTGTGTTGATTAATGGCCTTGATAAAATGAAAAGCCCCCATCAAATTCCCATGATCGGTTACGGCCAAAGCTGGCATCTTATTTTCTGCCGCGGCACTCACCAATTGGTTGATACGAGAAGTTGCTTGTAAAACTGAAAATTGCGTGTGATTATGGAGGTGTACAAAAGAAGCATCGGCGAGCGAGGAGTCGAGGTTTGTCGATCTTGGACGATCGATTGCGGCGGTAGATTTCTTTTTAAGTTTCGCTGATGCTTCTTTAAGGTTTTGGTGCGACAATCCAATCCGCTCAAAAGGCATTGTGCGTTCGCGTAAATGTAGTGTTTGAGCCGCTTGATTGTCGAATGCCTCTGGATGCAGAAGATCTTGGCGCAATAATTCTAAAAAAACACGTGTGGTGGCTTCAACGTCGGCCGTAGCGTTGTGGGCTTCTTCAAAACCAGCTTGAAAGAGGAATTGATACAGTTCCGAGAGAGTGGGCAATTTGAATTTTCCCCCTCGTCCACCTGGCAACTGGCACAACTGAGCGGTCTCTTCGGTACAGGTGTCAATTATAGCTTTTGTTTCTAGCGCATTGGACAATCCCGCGCGAAGATATTCTGCCCCCATGATGTTGCAGTCAAAAGTAATATTGTGCCCCACCACATAATCAACTTCATCTAGTGCAGCCTGAAATTTGTCAAGGACTTCTTCCAAAGCCACACCTTGATCGGCGGCAAGGGCAGTCGAAATGCCATGGATTTGTTCCGAATCAAATGGAATGGTGAAGCCATCGGGCTGAATCAAATAATCTTCATGTGCCACGACCTCTCCTTGGGCATTGTGTATTTGCCAGGCAATTTGAATGCAGCGCGGCCAGTTTTCACTGTCGCTTAGCGGAGCATTCCAGCGTTTGGGCAGGCCGGTTGTTTCGGTGTCAAAGATTAAATACATCTAAACGAAAATAGGCATTTCTCTAGGGGAATGGAAATGGAGTTATTGGGAGTTATCAACCGATGAGAATGTTCAAATTATACCGGGCAATTTCGTATCTTTCACTTGAAAAAGAAAAAGAAAATGCCACTGTTGGAATTTACCTCCAAGGGAATTTACTGTGCCCAAGCCGATGTCTATCTCGATCCCTGGCGTGGGGTAAACAAAGCCATTATTTCTCATGGCCATTCCGATCATGCGCGATGGGGAAGTCAACATTACATTACACATGCGATCAATGTGCCCATTCTCAAACATCGCTTGGGAAATATTGTCGTTACGGGAAAAGCGTATGGTGAGCGCTTTTCAATCCATGGAGTTCAATTTTCACTCCACCCCGCTGGTCATGTGCCTGGTTCGTCGCAAATTCGTGTTGAATATAAAGGTGAAGTTTGGGTCTTTACTGGAGATTACAAAGTTCAAGAAGATGGTATTTCAACCCCTTTCCAACCCATCCGATGCCATAGTTTTATCACCGAGTGCACCTTCGGTCTTCCTGTTTTTCAATGGGAAGACCCTAAAAATACACATCACCAAATCAATCAATGGTGGGCTGAAAATCGAAAATCAAAAACAACAAGTTTATTGATGGGCTATTCTTTGGGTAAAATCCAACGATTACTCAAGCATCTGGATCCTTCTATCGGAAAAATATTCACACATGGTGCTACTGAGCAAATGACACAAGTTTTACGTGAATTTATTGATTTTCCAAAAACAGAATTGATCACCAAAACCACCACTAAGAAAGAGATTGAAGGTCATTTAGTTTTGGCGCCTCCTGCCGTCTTAGGCAGTAGTTGGATTAAGAAGTTTGGGACTGTTTCTTCCGCCCACGCATCAGGCTGGATGGCCTTCCGCGGAGCAAGACGACGGCGTGCTGTCGATCGCGCTTTTGTCTTATCTGACCATGCCGACTTTAAAGGTTTACTCGACGCGATTGAAGCGACCAGTTGTGAAAATGTGATCACCACCCATGGTTATACCGATTTATTTGCACGCTACTTGCGTGAACAGGGCTGGAATGCACGTACAGAAAAAACACCTTATGCGGAAGAAATAACGGAAACACCATTGGCGGAATGAAACATTTTGCCCGTCTTATAGAAACGCTTGACAGCACCAACAAAACCACTCTTAAGGTCGCTGCTCTGACGCGCTATTTCCAAGAAGCAGACCATAGCGATGCCCTTTGGGCGGTTGCATTACTGTCGCATAGGCGTCCTTCTCGCCCCATCACGACCACCCTTATGCGTCAATGGGCCGCCGAGGTCTCGCAGTTACCGCTCTGGCTTTTTGAAGAATCCTATCACATCGTCGGTGATTTGGCAGAAACCATTAGCCTGTTAATTGCTCAAGAAAATTTTGAATCAACACCTTCCTTAACCAAATGCATTGAAGAGATCATCGCATTAAAAAATAAAGACGATGCTGAAAAAAAGAAATACATTTTAAAGCAATGGAAAAGTCTTTCATATTTTGAGCGCTTTGTGTTTAATAAAATTTTAACTGGAGGCTTTCGCATTGGCGTCAGTCAAAAACTAATGACCCGGGCCCTCTCAAAAGCCGTTGGGATTGATGAAAACATTATCGCCCATCGCTTGATGGGGCAATGGACACCCCAAACCACTAATTTTGAACGTTTGATTTTAAGCCCACATCCTGAAGATCAAATTTCACAGCCTTATCCCTTTTATCTAGCGCATGCACTCGACGAAGATTTTCTAAAAAAAGAAAATGCTGAACACTGGCACATCGAGCATAAATGGGACGGTATGCGCGCTCAACTTATCCTGAGAAACGGCAAATACTTTTTGTGGAGTCGTGGAGAAGAACTGATAACCGATAAATTTCCTGAGTTCGCTCTCTTGAGCAAACATCTTCCAGAGGGAACAGTTATCGATGGGGAACTTCTTCCCTACAAAAAAAATCTAATTGGGGATTTTAATCAACTCCAAAAACGCATTGGCCGAAAAACTGTTTCTCCAAAATTAAAGGCAGAAGTCCCTGTTATTTTAATGGCCTATGACCTGCTTGAAATTGATGGCAACGATATTAGGGCATGGCCCTTACACCAAAGGCAAACAGCTTTGACAACACTATTAAATTCAGTAACGTCAGAGGGCCTTCCCATAATCCAATCAGAAGTTTACCATTTTTCAAATTGGGACGCAGTGACCAAAGAACGCGAAAAAGCCAATGAAAAACATAGCGAGGGCTTGATGATCAAACACAAAGAAGCCCCCTATGAGGTGGGGCGTAAAAAAGGCCATTGGTGGAAATGGAAATCGGATCCAAAAACCATCGACGCTGTGCTTACATACGCCATGCGGGGCCATGGAAGACGCACCAATCTTTACACCGATTATACCTTTGCGCTATGGGATAATAACGAATTAGTCACCTTTGCTAAGGCCTACTCGGGTCTAACCGATGCTGAGATCAAACAAGTGGATCGCTTTGTCAAACAAAATACCATCGAACGCTTCGGGCCTGTTCGCCAGGTTAAGCCACAGTTGGTCTTTGAGATTGCTTTTGAGGGCATTGCGATTTCTTCGCGACACAAAAGCGGGGTTGCCGTGCGATTTCCACGCATATTGCGTTGGCGTCATGACAAAAAAATTGAAGAGGCCAATGGTCTAGAGGATTTAAAATTTCTTTTGAGATGACGACTGTAAATGCATGGTTTAAAGCGCAACAATGGCGGCCTCAGCCTTTTCAGAAAGAATGCTGGGAGGCCTATACAGCAGGACAAAACGGAATGCTGCACGCCCCGACTGGAAGCGGGAAAACCTATGCCCTGTGGGGAGGGATTATTCTAGAAGCCCTAAACAATAAAGAAAAACCTAAAGGCCTACAAGCCCTTTGGATCACCCCTTTACGCGCCCTTGCCGTCGAAATTCAACAAGCGACTCAGCGCATGAATAACGATTTGAGTCCCAAATTAAAAGTGGCTTTGCGAACAGGCGATACTTCTCAAAGTGAACGCGCCAAACAAAAACGAACACCCACTTTCGGTCTAGTGACCACCCCCGAAAGCTTACATGTATTGTTGAGCGCCAAAGACCACCAAAAACAATTTGAACACCTTAAAGTCATTGTCGTTGACGAATGGCACGAGTTGTTGGGAACAAAACGCGGTGTACAAATCGAACTGGCCTTGGCTTACATTCGTTCATTTCTTCCACATCTTAAAGTATGGGGTATTTCCGCCACACTTGGTAATAAAGACTTGGCTCGGGAAATTCTTTTAGGCTCGAGTAAAAACTATGTTACCATCAACGCTAAAATTCAAAAAAAAATTAAGGTAAAATCGATCTTGCCACAGACAATGGAACGTTTTCCGTGGCGAGGTCATTTAGGGTTGCACCTTTTACCACAAGTATTGAAAATCGTCGAAAAAAACCGAAGCACACTTATTTTTACCAACACCCGAGCGCAATGTGAGATTTGGTTTCATCGTCTTTTAGAAGCAAACCCTGCCTTAGCTGGAAATATGGCCATGCATCATGGCAGTATTGATAAAAAAATTCGCTTGTGGGTGGAAGAGGCTTTGCGTGAGGAACAACTTAAAGTGGTGGTCTGTACATCTAGCTTAGATCTCGGTGTAGATTTCAGCCCTGTAGAGTGCTGTATTCAAATTGGAAGTCCGAAAGGAGTTGGTCGATTTATCCAACGGGCAGGACGAAGCGGGCATCGCCCTAAAGCGGGAAGTACGATTCACTTTTTACCCACCCACGCTATGGAGTTGATCGAGTCGGTGGCCCTCCAACGCGGTATTGAGCAAGAACAAATAGAGGATCGGATTCCTTATCTCAATACTTATGACGTTCTGCTCCAGTTCTTAATGACGTTAGCCATTGGGAGTGGTTTTGTGCCTGCAACATTATTTTCTATTGTACGGTCATCCTTTTGTTTTCAAACCCTAACACCTGAAAAATGGCAATGGTTGATCAATTTTTTAGTCAAAGGCAGTCAAAGTCTCGAACACTACGACGAATATAAAAAGGTAAGCGTCTTGGAAGATGGAACGCATAAGGTTCTTCATAAAGGAATCGCCATGCGCCATCGCTTATCGATGGGTACCATAGTCAGTGACGCCCAGTTAAAGGTTCGCTATCAGCGGGGAGGGTATCTCGGAAATATAGAAGAGTGGTTCATCTCAAAATTAAAACCGGGCGAGGTTTTTACGTTTTCAGGAAAAAATCTCGAACTCCTTCGGATCCATAACATGGACGTCATTGTGCGGAAATCAAAAGCAAAAAAAGCAAAAATTCCCGCATGGATGGGTGGGCGAATGAGTTTTAGCGCCCATCTAAGTGATTTGCTTAAATCGGCATTGTTTGACCAACGAAATTATCAGACCAAGGAATTTATTGCGCTTCAACCTGTTTTTTCCCAACAACAAAAGGAATCAATTATACCACAATCACATCAATTTCTCATTGAACGGTTTAAAACGCGTGAGGGTTATCACACAGTATTTTATCCCTTTGAAGGATATGCTATTCACGAGGCAATGGCAAGCTTATTAGCGTATCGCATTAGTTTGTTGTCTCCTATTTCGTTTAGTATGTCCTTTAATGACTATGGCTTTGAGTTGCTGTCCGATCAAGCCTTCGAGCAAGAGGCCTTTATCGATAATGATCTTTTGAGCGCCACTCATCTTATGGCTGATTTGGAAAAGAGCATAAATATTTCTGAGATGGCCCGTCGCCGCTTTCGAGACATTGCTGTGATTTCAGGGCTTGTTTTTCAGGGCTTTCCTAACCAACCCATTAAAACTAAACACTTGCAATCTGGAGCACAGTTATTTTACGATGTCTTTAAAGCATACGAAACCGACAATCTGCTTTATCAACAAGCCCTTGAAGAAACTTTTGATCATGGCATGGAACGGGGACGAATGACTCAAGTCTTTGAAAAGATTGGCCAGCAAGAAATCGTTTGGCGCGAATGTCTTCATCCTACACCCTTCTCTTTTCCGCTAATCACTGATCGTTTACGCTCAAAGTTATCTTCTGAACGTGTGGAAGATCGAATTAAAAAGATGTTCCTCCAATTAGAAAAAGCTGTATCATGAAGACACTTACAATTCTAAAGCAACACTTCATTTTACATCCAAGTGGTGCCATTTTTTGGCGTGAAACAAAGACTTGGCTTTTTGCAGATATTCATTTGGGCAAAGTGGCTCATTTTAGAAAACACGGTATTGCTGTTCCACGAAAAGCTGAAGGTGATTTTTATCAAAAGAGCACCAAACTCTTTGCCCTTTACCAACCAGAAAGAGTACTGTTTTTAGGGGATCTCTTCCACAGTTTTAAAAACAATGAATGGCACCTCTTTGAAGCTTGGGTCAAACAACAAAACGCCAAAATGGTGTTGATTGAAGGAAATCACGATATTATCCCTGCAGAAAAATTCACCTCACTGGGCATTGATGTTAGAAAAGAAATGACAGAAAAAGGGTTTTTGTTTTCACACTTCCCAAAAGAAAAAACCACAGGTCATTTTGTTTTTTGCGGGCACCTTCATCCTGGTGTGATCCTCCGCGGTATAGGAAAACAAGTGCTTAAACTACCGTGCTTCTTCCAATCTCCATCACAATTGATTCTTCCAGCCTTTGGTGTATTTACAGGCTTGCATATACTAAATCCCACCAAAAAAAATACTGTATATGTCTGTACCGAAAAAGAAGTAATGGAAATTAGACAGACAATCTAGGAAAAATTATCTTTGACAAAAAAAGCGATCGAACCTTTGTTTCACGCCTTTGCCAACACTGCTTCTCAAAAAAGCCTCGACACTGCTTTTTTGGCAGATGAGTTATGCCTTCATTTAAAAGGAAGCGTTGGTTCTGGACTCAATTTTCGCTTAGCTACAGGGTTTGCCCAATGGAAAAAAACCGTACTGCTGGTTTGTGAAAATCGAGAAAAAGCGGCCTATCACCTCAACGATCTAGAGCAGCTATTAGGAACAGAAACCGTCTTGTTTTTTCCTTCAAGTTATCGAAAATATTATCAAACAGAAACCACTGACAATGCCAACGTATTGCTTCGGTCTGAGGTGTTAAATCGGTTGAGTAATTCCAAAAAACCGCATCTTATTGTCACCTATCCTCAAGCCCTTTTTGAAAAAGTGGTCTCTCAAGCCACCCTGCGCAAGCATACCTTGGAAGTCCTCAAAGGGAGTCAACTCAACCTTGACTTTGTCAATGAGGTCTTGTTTGATTATCAATTTGAGCGGGTTGATTTTGTTTCTCAACCCGGAGAATTTTCTGTTCGCGGCGGGATTATAGATGTTTTTTCTTTTGCCAATCAACACCCCTATCGGATTGAATTTTTCGACGATGAAGTGGAAAGCATTCGCAGCTTCGATGTGGCCACTCAACTCTCTATCGCCTCACGTGAAAAAATAAAATTACTCCCCAATACCAGTGAGGGTTTTAAAAGAGCCACGCGTAAAAGTCTTATTGAACTTATTGCACCCCAAGGAATCTTTGTAACTCAAAACCTCGATAGCCTTACGGTGCATTTAGCTAATTTCTTCATAGAAGCCCAAAAAAATTATGCCGCACTCTCGGGAGAAACGAAGCACTTGCCGCCAGAAACACTTTTTTTATCGCACGATGAGCTCCTTGCCCATACGTCTCTGGTCTCATGGGTCAACTTAGAGTCTTCAAGCCAGAAGGCAACTAATACTCAGATTTTTGTCAAACAAAGTCCACAACCTGCTTTTAATCGAAAATTTGATCGCCTAATCAGTTACTTAAACCAAAATCACGAAAAAGGATATCAGAACTATATTTGTTGCGCTAGTGCTGAGCAAGCTCAACGTTTAAACGTGATTTTTGAAGAAATGGAAAAAGTGGTCCATTATAAGACCATCGTTCAGCCCATCTTTGAGGGATTTGAAGACGTAGAAGCAAGAATTGCTGTTTTTACCGATCATCAAATTTTTGAACGTTATCACAAATACCAGCTCAAATCGGGCTACACCAAAAAACAAGCCCTCACCTTAAAAGAATTAACTCACCTTGAGGTAGGGGACTATGTAACGCATATTGATCATGGAATTGGTCGATTTGGAGGACTTCAAAAAATAGAAGTTGAAGGGAATCAACAAGAAGCCATTAAATTGGTCTATGCCGATCGCGATATTCTATATCTGAGCATACATTCGCTCCATAAAATTTCAAAATTTAATGGCAAAGACGGCAAAGTTCCAAAGGTATATAAGTTGGGCTCTACAGCGTGGAAAACCCTTAAACAGAAAACAAAAAAACGCGTAAAAGAAATCGCATTCAACCTCATTGAACTCTATGCTAAACGGCGGCAAAAAATAGGGACAGCTTGTTCGCCAGACAGTTACTTGCAGTTAGAACTAGAAGCCTCATTTATTTTTGAGGATACCCCTGACCAAAGTGCTGCAACGGCAGCCGTAAAGCAAGATATGGAAAGTGAACGTCCAATGGACCGTTTGATCTGTGGTGATGTTGGTTTTGGAAAAACGGAAGTGGCTATTCGTGCCGCATTTAAAGCGGTAGACAATGGACAACAAGTGGCCGTTTTAGTCCCTACAACTATTTTAGCCTTTCAACATCATAAAAATTTCTCCAAGCGTTTAGAAGAATTTCCTGTCCGTGTCGATTACTTAAATCGCTTTAGGACGGCCAAAGAAAAGCGTCTAATTCTCGAGGATTTAAAAGCGGGTAAAATTGATATACTTATCGGAACCCATCAGTTGGTGGGTAAAGGCGTTGAGTTCAAAAATTTAGGGCTCTTAGTTGTAGATGAAGAACAAAAATTTGGTGTTGCTGTAAAAGAAAAATTACGCGCATTTAAGACCAATGTCGATGTCTTAACGCTCACCGCGACTCCCATCCCACGAACATTACAATTTAGTTTGATGGCTGCACGCGACCTCTCGGTAATTGCTACCCCACCCCCCAATCGTTATCCGATAGAAAGCGAGGTGGTCCGTTTTAATGAATCCCTCATTCGCGATGGAGTATTATACGAAATGCAACGGGGCGGACAGGTATATTTTATTCACAATCGGGTTGAAAATATTAAAGAAGTTGCAGGGATGTTGCAACGTCTAATTCCAGATGCGCGAATTCGTATTGGTCATGGGCAAATGGACGGTAAAACATTGGAGCGCAATTTACTCGAATTTATGGACGCAAAGTATGATATCCTTATTGCGACCACCATCATTGAAAACGGACTAGACGTTCCCAATGCCAATACCATTTTTATTAATAATGCCCAAAATTTTGGCTTGAGTGACTTACATCAGATGCGTGGAAGGGTTGGTCGAAGCAACAAAAAAGCGTTTTGTTATTTTATCACCCCGCCACTGAGTGCTATGTCGAGCGACGCACGAAAACGCATTCAGGCAATTGAACAATATGCAGAGCTAGGGTCTGGAATCAAAATTGCAATGAAAGATCTAGAAATTCGCGGGGCAGGCGATCTTTTGGGAGGAGAACAAAGTGGTTTTATCAATGACATCGGCTTTGAAACCTATCAGAAAATCCTTAAAGAAGCGATTGACGAATTAAAAGAAAATGAGTTTAAAACCCTTTACACTTCTGACAAAGAGGAAGAAAAAACCTTTGTGAAAGAAATTCAAATTGACACGGATTTAGAACTTCTTATCCCCGACGACTATGTCAATTCAATCAGTGAAAGATTAACACTATACCACCGTTTAAATGAATTAAAAACTGCGGAAGAACTCGCTCAATTTCAAACCGATCTTGAAGACCGCTTTGGTCCTTTGCCTGTTCAAGTTGAAGACCTGTTGAACAGTGTGAAACTCAAATGGAAAGCAATAGGCATTGGTTTAGAGCGGCTTATTTTGAAAAAAGGGCTACTCTCGGGCTATTTTATTGCTGATCAAGAAAGTAAATTTTATCAAAGCGAAGTCTTTTCTGATGTCCTCCAATGGGTACAAACGAGTGCTGGAAAAGTAGAGCTCAAAGAAAAACAAACCCGTCAAGGTCTGCGCTTACGCCTGGCCATACAATCTGTTGAAAGTATTTCTGAGGCTTTGAATAGATTAGCTGATTTATAAACGCTTTAAGGCTTTAATCGCTTTAAAGGCATGATTGACGTGTTCCTCATCAACTAAAATTGTGAATTCATTGGAGGTTGAAATGACTTCAAAAATATTGACTCCTTCCCACGACAAACGTTGAAAGATAAAATAATAGATCCCCGGAATGGTAACATTTTCTGTCGGCAACTTGATGGAAATGGAGGATAAATCTTCTGTCTTTTCAATCATGATCTCTTCCTTAAAATAGGTTTCAATTTGGGAAGCCATGTTATTGCTAACCACTATATTGGACTCTGTTACCCCTCTTGAAGAGGTGTAAAAAACTTGATTATTGGTGTTGACCTCTGCTAAAAACTGTGCTTGAGCATTGAGTAAGGTGTCGGAAATTTTAAAACAATAGTCTATAAGGTTGGAGCGAACGGTGATGTCACCAATACCTTGAAGTACCTTTATGATTTTATGCGTAGAGGTAAATTCCAAATTATCTGAAATTCGCTTGAGTGCCATCACTATTGCGCCACTTCGCGCTGGTTTTTGAAGAATTTCTTCAATCTCGGGCTGAATTTGTCTCGCCAAAGAGGTCAAGTTTATAATTCCTTGGGACATCGCTGTTGAAAGGTAGGGTTTTGATTTGATATAATTTTCAACAACAGAAGCAATGGTTTTCATTTTTTAATAATTTGCACAAATATAATCTTTTTTCACTTAATGTTACAAATAAAACAATTATTTAAAAAGAGTAAAATGCGTTTTCGATGTGTTTCTGTTGCCATTGCCCATTTTTAAGGGTAAAACTCAGGATGTCAAAACGCACTTCTACCCATAGGTCGCGTTTTTGAATGTAAGCATCAATAGCGGTGATTAGGCGGTTAATTTGTTTTTGAGAGACAAAGCTTTCAGGCGGACCAAAGTAATCTGAGTGGCGTGCTTTCACTTCAACAGCCACAAGAAGAGCGTCTTTTTGAACAATCAAGTCCACCTCGGCTTTACCATAATAATAATTGCGTTCAAGAATTGTATACCCTTGGGCAAGGAAATATTTTTCAGCTCTAGCTTCAGCTTCTTTTCCAAAGGCGAAAGATTTACTCATAAGATGGGGCTTAAATAAGAACTTTATAAAAATAGAGGAAATGGGGGAAGAAAAAGTCTTATTTTTGCCTAAAATTTCTCCATGGCGTTAAACGCAAAACGTTATACCGTTACGGCAGCCCTCCCCTACACTAATGGTCCAATTCACATTGGTCATTTGGCTGGGGTGTACGTTCCGGCCGATATTTATGTCCGTTACCTCAGGACTCAAGGCAAAGACGTAGCCTTTATTTGCGGAAGTGATGAACACGGCGTTGCCATTTCAATAAAAGCAAAAAAAGAAGGTATCAGTCCCAAAGAGGTCATCGATAAATACAATGCTATAATCAAGACCTCTTTCGACCAATTTGGAATTTCATTTGATAATTATTCCAGAACATCATCGGCGATTCATCATAAAACAGCCTCTGAGATTTTTGAGCAGATGCATACCGAAAAAAAGTTCATCGAACAAACCACAGAGCAGCTATATGATGCTGAGGCCCAGCAATATTTAGCCGATCGCTTTGTGATTGGCACTTGTCCAAAATGCAATCATCCGGAAGCTTATGGCGATCAGTGCGAAAATTGTGGAAGCGCACTTAGCGCCACGGAATTGATCAATCCAAAATCGACTTTATCTGGAAGCACCCCTCAACTCAAAGCTACCAAGCATTGGTTTTTACCCTTAAATGAATATGAAGATTTTATTCGAGAATGGATTCTTGAAGGGCATAAGAAAGACTGGAAATCCAACGTTTACGGACAAGTAAAATCGTGGATAGACGATGGATTAAAGCCACGAGCGGTTACCCGAGATTTGGACTGGGGAATTCCTGTACCAGTAGAGGGTGGAGAAGGCAAAGTCCTTTATGTTTGGTTTGATGCTCCTATAGGCTATATTTCTTCGACCAAAGAATGGGCCAAACGTGAAGGAAAAGACTGGGGTCCCTATTGGAAAGATCCCGAAACGGCATTGGTTCACTTTATTGGAAAAGACAATATTGTTTTTCATTGCATTATTTTCCCAGCCATCCTTAAGGCCAACAAAGAATTTATATTGCCAGAAAATGTTCCGGCTAATGAGTTTCTCAATTTAGAAGGAAATAAAATCTCAACCTCAAAAAATTGGGCGGTGTGGCTGCACGAGTATCTGCAGGACTTCCCTGGGCAAGAAGATGTCTTGCGTTATGTCTTAACGGCCAATGCACCAGAAACTAAGGACAATGATTTTACTTGGAAAGATTTTCAAGCGAAGAACAATAATGAACTTGTCGCCATCTTTGGCAATTTTATCAATCGAGCAGTCGTTCTGACCCATAAATACTTTTCGGGTGAGGTGCCACAAGGTAACGCCCTCAATGCGCGAGACCAGGCGGTTCTTGAAAACATGAAAACTGTTCCTTCACGCGTTGGTGGGGCGATTGAAAAATATCGCTTTCGAGAAGCTAGTCAAGAAATGTTGAATTTAGCGCGTTTAGGGAATAAATATTTAGCCGATGAAGAGCCGTGGAAACGGATCAAAGATGACCCCAAAAGAGTCTCGGCCATCATGTTTGTCGCGTTGCAAATTGCCACAGCACTATCGACCATATGTGAACCTTTTCTTCCATATAGTGCTCAAAAGCTTCGAACAATTTTAAACCTTGATGACCCAATAGATTGGAACGATATTTCTAAGAAAACCGTCCTTTTAAAAACAGGGCATATTATTGGAAAACAAGCCTTGCTCTTTGAAAAAGTTGAAGACGACGCTATTGCATTTCAATTGGATAAACTTCTGAAAACAAAAAGCAACAATCAAAAAAAAGTTAGCGATTTACCTCCAAAAAAAGACGAAATTTCTTTTGAAGACTTTAGCCAATTGGACCTCCGAGTGGGAACCATTGTGGCTGCAGAAAAAATTAAAAAGACCAAAAAATTACTGCAATTAAAAGTGGACTTGGGGGAAGAAGTCCGCACCATTGTCTCAGGAATTGCCGATAGCTTCTCTCCAGAAGAGGTGCTAAATAAAAAGGTAACCGTATTGACCAATCTTACACCGCGAAGCATTAAAGGGGTTGAAAGTCAAGGAATGCTTCTTATGAGCGAGGATAAGGCGGGAAAAGTCGTGATCATCAGTCCCGACGAGGGGGCAGAAAATGGCTTCCCTATTTGCTAATGCTGTCGATTGCCTACCATCCCATATATCAATTACCTTTGCCTAAAGCGCATCGATTTCCAATGGAAAAATACGACTTGCTCCCCAAGCAATTGATCCATGAGGGCAGTTGTACTTCAGCAGATTTTTTCACCCCACAAAAAGCACTTCGATCAACCATTGAGGCGATTCACTCACCTAGCTATGTACAACGTTTAATCGATTTGGAATTAACCCCCCAAGAGGTAAGAAAGATAGGTTTTCCTCTAAGCTCTAGGCTTATTGAGCGTGAACTCATTATTGCCGGCGGGACAGTAGAAGGGGCTGAAAAAGCATTGAATCATGGTATTGCCATGAATATTGCTGGGGGAACACACCACGCCTTTACCGATAGAGGAGAGGCCTTCTGCCTGCTCAACGATCAGGCCATAGCAGCCCAACATCTTTTAGATCAAAACTTGGTAAAAAAAATACTGATTGTTGATTTAGATGTTCATCAAGGTAACGGTACAGCTGAAATATTTCGGCAGCATAAAGACGTATTTACTTTTTCTATGCACGGTGAAAAAAATTATCCCTTTCGAAAAGAAGTAAGTGATTTAGACATCGGTTTAGCCGACGGCACCGAGGACGAAGAATATTTATCTCTTTTGAGAGAAACCCTGCCAAAATTGATCGACCAACATTGTCCAGAGTTTATTTTTTACCTCTGTGGTGTGGATGTAATAGCAACCGATAAACTAGGCCGCTTAGGATTAAGTATTGAGGGCTGTAAGTTACGAGATGAATTTGTACTAAAACTCTGTCAAAGCAGAGAGATTCCCATCCAATGTAGTATGGGTGGAGGATATTCAAAAGATATTCGAATCATTCTAGATGCGCATGCCAACACTTTTCGCCTTGCGCACGATCTTTACAGTTGATGCCATGTCGCCCCACGCAAATTGGCAGCAGCTATTACAATGTCTTTACGACTAACTTGTCCAACCAAATTTCCATTGTCTAAAACTGGAAACCGACGCCTTCCTGTCTTGTGAAACATCGAAGCGGCATCAAAAAGGCTCATCGTCGCCGGTAAAGTTTGTACATCTTTGGTCATAAAATAACCAACCGACTTATCCAAAATTGGCATATTAAAATAACGGCTGTCTGAGATTTCTTTCATACAGTCTCCTTCAGAAATGATCCCGATTAATTGGTTGTTTTTATTGACAACTGGACCTCCCGAAATTCTATTTTTAATCAATGCATCCATCACATCATGAATGGTTTGATCTTCATTAAAACAAACGATATTTTTGGTCATAATATCTCTCACCAACAAATTGGTGGGCTTTATTTTTTTGCTAATGGCTCTTGGCCCCTGAAAACTTTTTACTGCCATAATATGCGATTTTGGTTCGTCTCTAAGTTAATAAAATAATTTTAATCTCTTTAGTTATCAGTTCGTTAGCTATCTTTGTAGTGCCTATGCTAAAGAACAAAAAAACAACAATTGGCGTTTTAGGCTGTGGATGGCTAGGCCTTCCATTGGCAAAAAAACTTCTCGCAGAGGGGTGTCGTGTTCATGGCACTACCAGTCGTTTGGAAAAAATCGACCTTCTTGAGAAAGCGGGCATAAAGCCTCATCTTGTCTTTTGCAAAGAAGACGATTGTACCAGTGCGCGTCCTTTTTTAAAAGTCGTTGATGTGGTTGTTGTTACCATTCCGCCAGGATTAAGAACAAAACCAAACCGGCGTTTTGACACTCTCATTGAAACACTTATCCAAGAGCTTGTTTCGTGTGCTGTGGCTCAAGTCATATTTATCAGTAGCACTTCGGTCTATGGAAATCAGACGGGACTGCTTAATGAAACAACACCGACCAAGCCTGTCTCGGAGAGCGGAAAACAACTTGTGAAAAGTGAACAGCTCTTGTTGAAAACTATTGATTTTCAGACTACTGTTATCCGTTTTGGGGGGTTAATTGGCCCTGATAGACATCCTATTTTTTCCCTTACAAAAAAGGCCTCTATCCCAAATCCTAGAGGGAAAATCAATATGATTCATTTGACCGATTGCATCAACATGATTTCCTCTTGTATTCAGCAATCTAAGGGAAACACTATTTATAATGGGGTTTCCCCTTATCATCCCGAAAGAGGGCGGTATTATCGCGAAATGGCAAAAATGGCGGGAGTAAGTTGTCCTCCTTTTGAACAAACAGAGGAAATAGATCGACGTATTAGCGCAAAAAAAATTCAGTCGGAATTGAATTTTAACTTTTCAGTGGAAAACTTGTTGACATTAAATTGAAACATTCGGTCAAAGCTATCGATGTAGATTGTATTTTTAAAATGATTCAAGTCCAAACTTTGTCTAAAAATAAACAAAATATCATTTTGCTTGAGCGCTTACTCAACCAGAGTAGGCACGATAAACTAATGTATCTCAACGCCGCAGATAAACAAGACTTGCCCACTTTCAAACGTTTCTTCAATCAGCAGGCGCTTTACCGAAACAATATGTTTAATGACTTTAATCAAATCCTATCTAATAATGGGATTAATATAGAAGATGTTTTACTTAAAAGACCTCTTTTACGTCAACTCATGATGACCACACCCAAGCGCGAGCGGCTTAACCCGTTTATCAATTGCTTAAAGGCCGACGAGATTTTTAAAAATAGTCTGGAAGAATTAATTTTAATAGAACCCGAGGAAGAGCTGATCACTCTTTACCACAAACATTTGGACAAAATTAATCTGTGCATTGAGGCCAATCAACTCTATAGTATAGAAGTTACTGCTAAGCAATTTACTGCTACTGACCTGTTATAAGGCGTTTTTTACTCTCTTTCCGTTCCACTTGAAGAATAGAAGGAGATGATCTTGAAAAATCTTCAATGCGTTTCAAATATGCCTCATACACCAAGTAAAGTCGGTTTAGACTCGAGTTCAATTCTTCCTCTTTTTTTTCTTGGCTGTAGTATAGTGCTTTAAGGATTTCTGTTTTTACAACTTTCAATCGACTATGAATATCGGGTGCGTTAAAAGGAGCGGGAACTTTTGCTTTGAGAAGAGTGTTGCACTTAACTAAAGCCTCTTCGAGAAAAGGCTCTAAACCCAAAGGATTTAATTTTGTCAAATCGGTAATAGTAGAAGTGAACTCACCAAACGGCTGAACAGACATGAGCAAGGAGTCTGTAAGTGGATGTGATTTTAGCTCATATACCACAATCTGCTCAAAATTAATACTAAGAGTCGCTGTATCATCAATGACCTTTTCACTTTTATTTGGTGTTGAATCGCAGGCAAAAACGACCACTAGCCAACCAATACAAAACCATAAATTAAAGCGCATTTTGAAGGGTGTTTATTTGCAACAAAAGTATAGTAAAAAAAAGTATTTGGAGTAAAAATAACTGATGGGTAAACGTTCCTTTTATTTCAATTTTCATGACATGATAGAACAGGTGTAGGGGAAGCGCTACGGCAAACCACCCAATATAATTTTGAAGGGGAGCGATGCCATTTGTAAACTGCCAAAAATCAAGAATGGGGGCAATTGGTTCAATAACAGCATCTAATAAAAGCATAAGGCCAACACCCAAAAGAACTTTTGTAATGAAAT
>JBMZTS010000007.1:0-23901 GCA_049623905.1 Flavobacteriaceae bacterium | reverse complement strand
TAGAAGCCATGACCTTATGTGCGCTTAACTTGTCGTTAAAGTTTTTAAACCCTGGCCCAATTTGCTCTTTGATCGACAAGACACTACCGTTTAGCGAAGCACTAAGTAAAAGCGCATTTTGATACTCTCCTTCACTCTGGTAATGCGTACTGATGGTTTCTGTTTTTGTGCTTTTTATCGAAATTGAACTCGCATAGGGAAGTTCTAATACAACCATTTCAATTGCAGAGCTGTCCCAGGTTCGGAGCGATGTGGTTTGTCCGTTGAGCCAACTAATACAAAATAAAAAAACAAGGAAGCGCAAGAGAATTAACGCTGCATGTTTTTAGCTTCTATGCTAAGTGTTGCGTGAGGAACCAAGATCAAGCGTTCTTTTTGAATAAGTTTTCCAGTGACACGACAAACGCCGTAGGTTTTGTTTTCAATGCGCATGAGTGCATTTTTCAAATCACGGATAAATTTTTCTTGACGCAGTGCTAATTGCGTATTTGCTTCTTTTGACATGGTTTCTGACCCTTCTTCAAAAGCTTTAAATGTTGGAGAAGTATCCTCTGTTCCATTATTGCCATTGTTCATATAGGTGCTTTTAAGCAATGATAGGTCTTCATTGGCTTTTACAATCTTCTCTTCAATTAATTTTCTAAATTCTTCTAGGTCTTTGTCTGAATAACGATTTTTTACTACTGTACTCATGATTAAATTTTTTCAAGGTTGACAATTGTTTTTATATGGTCAAATGCAAGTTCTTCTCCTTCGTGCAACTCTTCTTTTACAATAACTTTTTCAGTGAGTGTTTCTTGCTGTATATAGGCTAGATGACTTTCAAACACTTTAGATAGCAATTCGTCTTCTGTCAAATATAGGATAATTTTATCAGTCACTTCAAATCCGGCTTCTTTTCTCAAGTTTTGGATACGATTAATCATTTCTCGTGCAATTCCCTCATTGATTAGCGCCTCGTTAAGATGAATGTCTAGGGCGACTGTCATTCCGTTGCCATTGGCGACGAGCCATCCCTCGATATCTTTTGATTGAATGATGACATCATTTGGTTCTAGGGCTATTGTGTCATCGTCTAGGTCAATTTGAAGAGACTCTCCAGCCTCCAACAACTTGATGTCGTCCTCCGAGAGTGAATTGATCACACCGACGACCGCTTTCATGTTTTTCCCAAAGCGGGGGCCAAGCGTCTTAAAATTCGGTTTAATTTCTTTAACCAAAAGCGCACTTGCATCGTCGAGAAGTTCAACAGCTTTAACGTTGATTTCCGATTGTATAAGGGCAGTCACGCGTTCAATCGCCTCTTTTTCAGCCTGATTTCTAATGGGGATCATTATTTTTTGTAGCGGCTGCCTTACTTTTATTTGTTCTTTCTTTCGAAGTGATAAGGCTAATGAGGCGATTATTCTGGCTTTTCCCATACAGTCTTCAAGTGCTGGTTGACGCAGGCTCAAATTCGCTTCAGGGAATGGGGCCAAATGGACCGAAACAAAGGATTCTTTTTCTGTAGTACTGCACAAGTCACGGTAGAGTTGGTCAGCATAAAATGGAGCCACAGGAGCCATCAATTTACTTACCGAGAGTAAACATTCGAAAAGAGTTTGATAGGCGGCGATTTTGTCTTTTTGATAGTCGCCTTTCCAAAATCTTCTTCGGGAAAGCCGCACATACCAGTTGCTGAGAATTTCTTGAACAAATTCAGAAATTGCACGGCAGGCTTTGGTCGGTTCGTAGGCGTTGTAGGCGTCGTCAACCTCAGCAATAAGTCGGTTCAGCTCTGATAAAACCCATTGGTCAAGCTCTGAGCGTTCCTCAACAGCAATGGCCGCTTCTTTATAAACAAAACCATCAATATTAGCATAAAGACTAAAAAAGGAATAGGTGTTGTGAAGTGTTCCAAAATATTTTCGCGAAACCTCGCCAATCCCATCAAGGTCAAATTTTAAATTATCCCAAGGGTTGGCATTTGAAATCATGTACCAGCGTGTCGCATCGGCGCCATATTTTTCAAGTGTTTTAAAAGGATCTGCAGCATTGCCCAAACGCTTAGACATTTTTTGTCCATTTTTATCCAAAACAAGGCCGTTGGAGACAACATTTTTATAGGCGATAGAGTCGAAAACAAGTGTGCCAATGGCATGAAGCGTGTAGAACCATCCTCGGGTTTGATCGACACCCTCTGCAATATAGTCGGCGGGGAAAGCTTCATTTTGATCGATCTTTTCTCTGTTTTCAAAAGGATAATGCCATTGCGCATAAGGCATGGCTCCAGAGTCAAACCAGACATCAATCAAGTCATTTTCGCGTGTCATAGGGGCGCCTGAAGGACTGCACAAGACAATAGGATCAACACTGTTTTTGTGTAAATCAACCTGGGCATAGTTTTCTTCTGACATGTCTCCAACGCTAAAGTCTTCGAAAGGATTTTTTTTCATAAACCCAGCATCGATTGCTTTTTCAATGGCTTTTATGAGCTCTTCAACCGAACCAATCATTAGAGTTTCTTTTCCATCTTCTGTTCGCCAAATGGGCAGAGGAATTCCCCAAAAGCGAGAACGCGAGAGGTTCCAGTCGTTGGCATTGGCGAGCCAATTGCCAAATCTCCCTTCTCCGGTTGCCTTTGGTTTCCAATTAATTTGTTTGTTGTTGGCGACCATTTTATCCCGAACATCGGTTACTTTGATAAACCAAGAGTCTAGCGGGTAATAAAGAATAGGCTTGTCTGTTCGCCAGCAATTAGGGTAGGAATGAACATATTTTTCGACCTTAAAGGCACGGTTCTCCTCTTTTAAACGGATGGCGATTTCTACATCGACCGATTTTTCAGGGGCCTCGCCGTCTTTGTAATACTCATTTTTTACATATTTCCCGCCTATTTCTGGCAGTTGCGCATAGAATTTTCCTTGAAGATCGACCAATGGAACGGCGTTGCCATGGGCGTCTTTCACTAAAAGAGGCGGGACAGGAGGTGAGGCTTCTTTGGCCACTTGCGCATCGTCGGCTCCAAAAGTAGGGGCGGTATGAACGATGCCAGTTCCGTCTTCGGTCGTGACAAAATCACCAGCGATTACCCGAAACGCATTTTCAGGCGATTCAAGTGGTAGAGGGGCCTCTTGCCACAATTGTTCATAGCGTATCCCCACCAATTCCTTTCCTTTGATTTCTCGCTCAAGCCAATAGGGGATTTTTTTGTCTCCTACGGTATAGAGGTCAACTTCTTTTTGTTGATCAACGGGGAAGTATTTTCCCAAAAATTGTTTTCCAACCAATGCTTTGGCCAGAAGAACCTTGATGGGTTGATGTGTATATTGATTGTAAGTATGAACAACGACATAGTCGATTTTTTTTCCCACCGTTAGGGCCGTATTGGAAGGAAGCGTCCAAGGGGTTGTGGTCCAGGCGAGAATATAGAGGTCATTGTTTCCCTGAAGTGTTGCAGGCAAACTGCCAGAAAGGGTTTTAAACATGGCCGTTACAGTCGTATCTGTGACATCTTTATAGGTTCCAGGCTGGTTGAGTTCATGTGAACTCAAACCGGTACCTGCTTTGGGAGAGTAGGGTTGAATCGTGTAGCCTTTATACAATAAGTTTTTGTTGTAAATCTGTTTTAACAACCACCAAACCGATTCAATATATTTTGATTTATAGGTGATATAGGGGTCTTCCATGTCTACCCAATACCCCATTTGTTGTGTCAGGCGGTTCCAGACATCGGTATAGCGCATGACCGCCGATTTACAGGCCGCATTATAGTCTTCTATACTAATGGTTTTCCCAATAGCATCTTTTGTAATCCCTAATTCTTTTTCAACCCCAAGCTCGACAGGAAGTCCGTGAGTGTCCCAGCCTGCTTTGCGTTTTACCTGATACCCTTTTTGTGTTTTGTAGCGGCAGAAAATGTCTTTAATTGCTCGAGCCATCACATGATGGATGCCGGGCATTCCATTGGCTGAAGGAGGACCTTCATAAAACACAAAGGGGGGTTGCCCTTCTCGAGTGCTCACGCTTTTTTCGAAGATGGCTTCCTTTTGCCAAAAGGCAAGAATTTCTTGAGCTGTTGCAGCAAGATTGAGTTGTTTGTGTTCTTTAAAGCCCATAGGGATTAATCTAAAGCTGCGAAATTAAGGAATTTTATACATTTATGCTTTAATAGAACCTTAACAAAAGTCCATTATTTATGCCTTTTGATTTTTTTGACGAGCTGATTTTTGAAAATGCGCGCGTGTTGATTCGACCCCTCAAAGAAAACGACAGTGAATTAGTGGAGTCTTTTACAAAAAGCGAGCCCGACCTTTGGCAATTTTCATTGACGTCTCCTGTTGGGGAAGACAGCCTTAAAGCCTATATTTCAAACGCGTTAAAATTGCGGACATCTGCGCAAGGCTATCCGTTTTTGGTGATCGATAAAAAAAGTAAAAGCGTGGCGGGAAGCACCCGCTTTTACAATGTCGATTTGCACCACAAAACATTAAGCATCGGCTATACATGGTATGGCAAGGCTTTTCAAAGAACAGGGTTAAATCGTCATTGCAAGTTATTGCTCCTTAGTGCAGCATTTGAAGATTTTGGAATGGAGCGCGTTGAGTTTCGCGCTGACGCACGAAATAAAAAAAGCATCAATGCCATGCTTGGCATTGGCTGTGTTTTTGAAGGAACTTTACGCAACAATTGTAGTGCAAGTTTTGGACGACGCGACAGTGTTGTTCTCAGCATTATAAAAACCGATTGGGAAAAAGCAACAAAGGCAGCGTTGCTTAAGAAAATAGTTTAGAACGTGATAGCGGCACCAAAGTTGAAACTTCTCCCTGCCGCAGAGATTCCTGAAGCAAATGTGCGGTAATGGGTGTCGAAGATGTTTTCAAGGGCAAACTTAAGACGAAAATGAGGGCTCATTTGATAGTCGCCTAGTAGCGAAAGAGTCGTCCACTGGGGAGTTCCAGCATATAAGGCCTCACCATCAATTAAAACCGCAGGGGTGTCATTTAGACGATCTTCTCCGCCAAAACTGTAGTCCTCGGGGTTCTTGGCACTATTAAAAATATGACGTAAAATCAAGGACAGGTCTTTTTTGTTGTAGTTGATTTCAACACGACCAAAACGCGGAAGTATTGAGGGAAGCGGTCCAAACAAGGGGTTGAGTGTCCCTTGAGTAAAAGAAATATTCCCTAGCAGCGAAAAGACCTCAGAAAAATCTAATTTGCCTTCGAGAGAACACCCATAGATTCTGGCATTTCCAATGTTGATGTTGGCTTGTGTCACAAGTATTTCACCACTGTAAATAACAGTAGATTCGTTTAGAGTCGATATATCAGATGAAATAGAATAGACCATTCGACCAATATAATTGCGGAGGGAAGAATTATACATTCTCAGACTTAAAAATAGCGGACCATTAGGGGGCTTATAAACAACTCCAGCATCAAAATTATAGACGTATTCTGGCTTGAGATCAGTGTTGGCGACCAATAAAAAGCCATTATTTTCTCTTACTTTTCCTAAGTCATCAATATTTGGCGAGCGGAATCCACTTGAAAACAACAAATTTAATTTCCAATGGCTTGTTGGGCGATAAGAAACAGAGGTGCTTCCCGTTAAAGCATGGTTTGTTGTTTTTACCGTATCTAAGTCATAATCAATTAAAGCCTTGTCATTCCATGCGGCATTAAGATGAGTGCTGGTGAAACGCCCTCCGAGACTAAAGGTTGTTTTGGGTGTAATGTCATAGCGGTAGTTTCCGTAAAGTGCAGTACTGTAATAGGAACTTCCATCACTTGGATATCTTGTCGGGATGTGTTCTTTGTTTTCTAGGCTAATGATGTGAGTCCCATCGAGAATAAGGTTTTGAGCAAAAGCAGTTGAGGTGATTTTGTTGCCAACGATTTCAAAACCGTAGGACAAACGGGAAAAAGTATTTTTTTTAACCTCAAAATCACCATTGAGACTAAAAACAGACACATTTTCTTTTTGGGTTTCACGGGATAACGTATTAAATTTTCGTTTTATTCGTGATTCTTCAACCGCTTGATAAGCGGCCGTTAAAGTCCCTTTATAGAGCCATTTTTTTCGAGGATAAATTTTTAATTGAGAGGACAAAAAGCGCCTTTTTTGGGGTCCATAGTTCCATTCTGCAAAGCGGAGGGCTCCGTCGCGATATTCATTTAACTTGTCAAATCGTGGAATTACAGACGAATTGGAATATTGTGCATTTAGGATCAATTGATTTTCGTTGGGAAGATTAAAGACAAACTTTTGGAGAAGGTCAATTTGAGAGTATCCCATGTTTTTTTGAATATGCGGTTCTGGGTTAGGGTGAGGGGTCTCAAAATAGCGATCGGCTGTATTTTTTGAGTATTCATGGACAAGCCCCCAGTCTGGATAGCCGTGCGCTCGCCTTTGTCCCATTCTAAGATCGCCAAATTTAGAAACACTGATGCTAGAATAACTGGCCCAGTTTTTAAAACTGCTTTCGGTTTCCAAATGATGATTCATGGCGTTTCGTGCACTGTTGAAATGAGTTGAAAAATTGTGCGTAAATCGTTTACTATTGTTAATCCTAGGCGTTTTGGTATAGTAGTGAATGACCCCACCTAGAGCATCAGACCCGTAACCGACCGAAGAAGAGCCATGGACGATTTCCACTCGTTCGATGCTGTTTGGGTCAACAGTAATGGCGTTGTGAAGGTGTCCAGAACGGAAAATGGCATTGTTCATTCGCACACCATCGACGACCAATAAGACCCGATTTGCTTCAAACCCTCTTAAGACAGGGCTTCCACCACCGCCTTGGGATTGTTGAAGACGAACACTTGGCGCGATAAGCAACAATTCAGCACCAGTTGACGGCGTTTCTTTTCGAATATCGGATGTGTTAATGACCGAGACCTTTTCAGCAATTTTTTCGGACTGCGCCGCTGTGCGTGCAACAGATAGGACGATTTCAGAGAGTTTTTTTTCATCAAGAAAAAGTGAAATTAGAGCTTTACGCTTTACAACTTCTTCATATGAAAGTGTAAGGGTTTCAAACCCCATTAATTTAAAACTCAAGACATCGCTTTTCAGAAATAGGGCAAGATCAAAAAAGCCCTCTTCGTTGCTCGAGGTAAAACGATTGTTTTCTTGGTTGACGACAATAACCTGCTCGAGGGGCCTTTGAGAGAAGGCATCAATTATTTTAATTTTTTGCGCAAAAATAGATGTGCTTGAAAGACAAACAATACTTAAGAAAAACAAACGAGATTTAATCAAAGACCTCATGTAAAATGGATAGTGATTTTGGCGGTGAAAAGCCCAACAAATGTAATTCAAAATAGCGAACAATTGCATTGAGAAGTTCACGCCTTAATAGTTGATTTAGTTTTAAAAATGAATTCTCCTCAAAATTCATGCCCAAGAGCGTTTTTAAAACAAAAACGCTCTCTCCCTCAAGGTGTTTTTCAAGGGGCTTGTTTTGGGTAAAGCACCCACTTTCAAGATTAAAAAACAAGGCGTTTTCAGACTCTAGATAAGGGAAAAAGCCTAAAAATTTTGACAGTTTAAGTAAAAAAATTAGATGAAAATTGGCTGTGTTTTGATGAGAGTCTAGCCAGAGAAATGCATTTTCCAAAAACTCAAACAACAGGGGGTTTGCCTCTTCTTCCTTTAAACATTTATGGAGAACTTCAGCGAGAAATAAGACAATGGCGTTTTTCTTAATGTCGTTATGTAGGGAGGCATAGGAATGAAGTACTTTGACCTCTTTTAGAAAACACAACCCTCCTTTTTTTTTGTGGTTAAATTGAATTTCTAGCGGCATTAAAGCTTGAAAATAGGCTTTTCTAATCCCTCCCTTCTTGGCGTTTAAAATGCCTTTAAGCAAAAACGATTGTTTCCCGTAGGCTTCGGTATAACAATGGGCAATTAGGCTGGTATCGTTATACTTTAACGTATGAAGAACAATCGCTTTTGTTTGTGTAATCATTAAAAAAAATTAGACCACGCCTTGAGCTAACATTGCGTCTGCCACTTTTACAAAGCCAGCAATATTTGCGCCTTTGACATAGTTGACGAAATCTTTTTCTTGCCCATAATCGACACAAGATTGATGAATGTCTTGCATGATATTTTGCAGGCGATTGTCCACTTCCTCTCTTGTCCAACTGTAGCGCAAGGAATTTTGTGCCATTTCGAGACCAGAGACGGCGACGCCTCCGGCATTTGACGCTTTGCCAGGAGCAAACAAAACTTTATTATCTGCAAAGTGATGAATTGCCTCGGGGGTGGTTGGCATATTGGCCCCTTCGCCTACGCATTCACAGCCATTTTTCACCAATGTTTTGGCATCTTCTAAAAAGAGTTCGTTTTGTGTAGCACACGGGAGAGCGACGTCACAAGCAACCCCCCAAGGGGTTTTTCCTTTATGAAATTCGACTGAAGGGTATTTGTCTAAAAACGTATGAATACGTTCTCGTTTGACATTTTTTAATTCCATCACATGGGCAAGTTTTTCAGCGTCAATCCCATCTTTATCGTAAATGAAGCCAGACGAATCGGACAGTGTTAGAACGTTACCGCCAAGTTGAATGACTTTTTCAGCAGCATATTGTGCTACATTTCCTGAGCCAGAGATGACCACGTTTTTTCCTTCTAGGCTGCTGTTTTTGGCATTGAGCATTTGTTGGGTAAAGTAAACTACCCCATAACCAGTTGCTTCTGGCCGTATGAGTGATCCTCCCCAACTGACCCCTTTGCCTGTAAGGACACCGGTAAATTCATTTTTCAAGCGTTTGTACTGACCAAAAAGATAGCCAATTTCACGACTACCAACACCAATGTCACCAGCCGGAATGTCCCTATTAGGGCCGATGTGTCGGAAAAGCTCTGTCATAAAGCTTTGACAAAAACGCATAACCTCAGTGTCGGTTTTTCCTTTTGGATTAAAATCAGACCCTCCTTTTCCACCGCCCATAGGAAGCGTGGTTAAACTGTTTTTAAAAATTTGCTCAAAGGCTAAAAATTTTAACACACTTAGATTAACCGAGGGATGAAAGCGCAAGCCACCTTTGTAAGGGCCTATGGCAGAATTCATCTCAATACGATACCCGCGATTAACTTGAATTTCTTCTTGATCGTCGATCCACGCAACCCGAAAAGAAACAACACGTTCGGGCTCGACCATACGCATTAAAATGTTTTGACCGTAATAGATGTCGTGTTTAACAATGTAGGGAATGACCGTTTCAGCAACTTCAGTAACGGCCTGCATGAATTCTGGCTCGTTCTGATTGCGTTGTTGGACGTCATTCAAAAAGGAAGAGATAATTTTGTCCATTTTAAAAAACTTTAATTGGAGCAAGTTAATTTTTTTACCCAAACAAACGTTCAACAACGTCTTCAATTTTCGTCAACATGACGACATTAATCGTTGTCTTAGGAAGAGTATCCGATTGAAATTTAGCCGTGATAATGGTTTCAAAACCCAGTTTTTCAGCTTCACGGATGCGCTGGTCGAGTTTTGGCACAGGGCGTAATTCACCTGAAAGTCCAATTTCAGCGGCAAAACAACACTTTTTCTCTAATGCAATATCGTGATGGCTCGATAAAATGGCCGCAACCACGGCCAAGTCGAGAGCAGGATCTTCACTGCTAATCCCACCGGTTAGGTTGAGAAAAACATCTTTAGCCCCCAATTGAAACCCAGCTCTTTTTTCTAAAACTGCGAGTAACATGTTTAAGCGTTTTGCATTGAAGCCCGTAGTACTTCTTTGCGGGGTGCCATAGACAGCGGTACTGACCAATGCTTGACTTTCAAGCATCAATGGGCGAATGCCCTCCATGGTACTGCCAATGGCATGCCCACTCATTTGGGGTTGATTTTGCGACAACAACAACTCGCTGGGGTTGTTTACGGAGCGCAAGCCCTGTGCTTGCATTTGGTATATTCCAATTTCTGCTGTAGAACCAAAACGATTTTTCTGTGCCCGTAAAATGCGATAAATATGGTTGCGATCGCCTTCAAAATGGAGAACGGTATCGACCATGTGCTCGAGGACCTTTGGGCCGGCAATATGCCCCTCTTTTGTAATGTGACCGACCAAAACAACTGGCGTGTGCGTTTTCTTTGCAAATTGAATGAGTTCACTCGTACACTCTTTGATCTGTGAAACACTTCCGGGGCTGCTTTCTACGTAGCGTGTTTGGAGGGTTTGAATAGAATCGACGATGACTAAATCGGGTGTAAGGACTTCTATTTGATGAAAGATTTTTTGTGTCTGCGTTTCACTTAAAACATAACAGTTTTCGTTGGCAGCACGAATTCTGTCTGCTCTCAGTTTTATTTGTCGTTGACTCTCCTCACCAGAAACATATAATATTTTGTGATTGAGTAAAAGTGAGATTTGAAGGAGCAGAGTTGATTTTCCTATTCCGGGCTCACCCCCCAATAAAGTAACCGATCCACGAACAAGGCCTCCTCCCAAAACACGATTGAGTTCTTGGTCAAGACAGTTTAGCCGGTCTTCTTGTTTTGTTTCGATTTGGACAATGGAAATGGGCTGCGCCGCACTTCTTTCCTTCTTTTCGGGGGCAGACCATCCTTTTGTTTTGGGTTTTTCAACGATTTCCTCTACTAAAGAATTCCACTCTTTACAGCCATTGCATTGTCCTTGCCATTGGGCGTGACTTGTCCCACATTTTTGACAAAAAAAAGCGCTTTTCACTTTACTCATGCCTTAAAAATAGGGAAGCCTTTTGGGGTGTCAAAATAATTGAAAGTTTACTTTTTACGGTTTATTATTGGAAGGAGAAAGAAAGAAAGACTTCCAAAAAAAAGAACCATGACTGTTTGTGCTGTCCACATGATCCACCCAAAAGCCAAGCTAGATTCTTTACTGACCCCATAACCGATCAAAATTAAGGAAACAGAAAACGGATAAATTCCAATTCCGCCGTTGGTAGCAGAAATAGCGAGTGCCCCCACAATAAAACCAATCAACAACGGCTCAAACCCAAGGGCGTAGGTCTCTGGCAAGGCAAACTTGATGATGTAGAACATCGCGATGTACATGCTCCAGATAAAAAAGGTGTGACACAAATAGGCCCACTTTTTTTTCATACGTACAATGGTTAAAAAACCTTCTGATAAGCCCTCAAAAAGGCCTATAATTTTTTTGGCAAAAGGATGGCTGGTATGGCGCAATTGGCGAAAAACAGTAAATGAAACAAGAAATAAAACGACGAAACCGCCCAGAACATTCCACGGGTTAACCGACCGCTCTTTGAGTAAAGCATAGATCAGATCGGACTCTAGTAAAAACGCCACACCAATGGTTAAGAAGAGCATGATCAAATCTACAGCTCGTTCGGCAATAATGGTTCCAAAGCTCTTTTCAAAGGGGATTTTTTCATAAGTCTGCATGACCGTTGCGCGAAAAAATTCCCCGGAACGTGGCACACCAAGGTTTGCGATATAGGTGATGAATATGGCGAGAATATTATTGACCAGACGCGGGGAATACCCCATAGGGTTCAGCATATAATTCCACCGAATAGCTCTCGATATATGACTCAAAAGCCCCAAGATCAGAGAGATAAAAATAAAAGTATAATCGGCCTCTTTTATGGAGTTATAAATGGTCTGTCGGTCTTGCTCAGTTGTGTTTTTTACAGAGAGATAGATGAAGAGTACCCCGATGAGTAAAGGCAATAGCGTTTTTAATATTTGTGAAGCAAGTCCTTTTTTCAAAACGAGGTCAACAAATTAGTTGTCTCATTGGGGAAAACAAGAAGGGGTTTCAGCTCCTTAGCGGCCTCAATGTCGAGGGTACAGTAGCTGATGATAATGATAATGTCTCCTTTTTGGACTTTACGTGCGGCAGGGCCATTGAGTGTTATTTCACCCGACCTTGCTTTGCCTTCAATAACATAAGTTTCGAGGCGCTCTCCATTGTTGACATTAACAATTTGAACTTTTTCGCCTTCGATGAGGTTGGCCGCCTCCATTAACTCGCGGTCAATGGTAATGCTTCCGATATAGTTTAAATCCGCTCCGGTAACCGTGACACGGTGGATTTTAGATTTTAAGACTTCAATTTGCATTTGGTAAAGATATTAAAAATTGACATTGTCAATCAGTCGAACACCCCCCAATTTTACGGCAATAAAGGCTCTTAATTTTTTTTCAGAATCAAGAAATTTTATGGGTTCTAGAGATTGGGCATCTGCAATGCAAAAGTAGTCCAGTTCGAAATCGGGATGCTGACTAAAAAAATCTTTGACTTTTTGATTAATTTGCTCAATAGGCGTCGTTTTTTTTAGTGCTTTACTTTTATTGAGGATTTTAAAAATGAGAGGAGCTAAAGCGCGATGGCTTGGACTTAAACGGACGTTTCTCGAGCTCATGGCCAGCCCATCATCTTCTCTAATGATGGGGCAACTAACAATGGTTACAGGGAGTTGATGCTGGGCAACCAGGGCACTCACGATTTGTAATTGTTGGTAATCTTTTTCACCAAAATAGGCCCTAGAAGGCATAAACCCAAGAAGTAATTTGTGAACAATGGTGGCAACCCCCTGAAAATGTCCTTTCCGAGAAGCTCCTTCCATGGTTGTTTCTAGCGTCCCGAATTCATAGCGGTTGGTCGTGGTGGTGTTGGGGTATACGTCACTCACATCTGGAGCATAAACCAAAATCTTGTCTTGAAAAGGGGACAATTTCTGAATGTCGGAGGCAAGTGTTTTCGGATAGGAGTTAAGGTCGCTAGAGTTGTCAAACTGGGTAGGATTAACAAAAATAGAGACGATAACCATGCTGTTTTCGCTAATCGCTTTTTCGACTAGAGTGAGATGCCCCTGATGCAAAGCCCCCATGGTGGGAACGAGCCCTACCGATTTGATCTTGTGTTGACTGAGGTAGTTTTTCAGTGCGAGTTGTGCCTTAAAAACATTCATTTAGGAAAAGATTAACAGGCTAAAAGTACTGTTTTTTCTAATGATCGGAAGATTTTTTGTAATTTTGCTAAACTTTCTCATACGAAGGCAAATTCGACCTTATGCAAAATAAAAAAGTACTTATAATTTCTTCGGAAGTTATCCCTTATCTTCCTCAAACAGAACGCTCCATAAATTCGTTTAAAATCCCCAAACAAATTAACGATGCAGGAGGTCAAACACGCATTTTTATGCCGCGCTATGGCTTAATCAATGAAAGGCGGCATCAACTCCACGAAGTGATACGCCTGTCGGGAATGAATTTAGTCATAAACGATATGGATATGCCCCTGATCATCAAGGTTGCCTCCATACCGAAAGAACGAATGCAGGTTTACTTTATTGACAATGAAGAATATTTCAAGCGCAAAGGCATGTTGCATGATGCCGATGACCAACTCTTTAGCGACAATGACGAACGCATGATCTTTTTTACTAAAGGCGTTATTGAAACCGTAAAAAAATTAAATTGGTCGCCAGACATCATCCATCTTCACGGATGGTTTACAGCGCTTTTCCCGCTCTACATGAAAACATATTTTTCACAAGACCCTATTTTTGAACACAGTAAAATTGTGACCTCCATTTATCCAAACGACTTAAACAACACCTTAGATACGGCGCTAAAAGACAAAATCGCTTTTGATCAAATTGACGCTGACCTTTCTCCTCTGTCCTCTCCAGGCTTTGATGAATTAATGCAGATGGCAATAGAACATTCTGACGGTTTAATTCTGGCAGGCGAAGAGGTTTCGGAAGACCTGATAAAAAAAATAAAAGAAAGCGATAAACCCACCTTGTCTTTTGCCGAGAGCAAAGCTGAAGAGTCTCATGTCAATTTTTTTAACACCCATTTTCTCTAAGAAAAACCACATGACTATTTTTAAAAAGATATTCCTTTTTGGAATCCTCTCCGTTTTAATTAGTGCTTGTAATTCAGAGTACAACACAGTGGGCATAGATTTAATTTCCTCAAATCAATTTGAAACCCAGATAAGAGATTTTCCCGTTTATATTTCTGTAGATTCTCTAACCGACATTCAATCTGACAAGATGGCTGTCATGCATTTTGGATCGTATGATTTCCCTCGTTTTGGGCGCAGTATGGCAAGCATTACTACCCAGCTCACTATAGCGGAAAACCCGCGCTTTGGCGCTTATACTCAGGAGAAAGAACAGAGTGGCGACCCCGACAACGTCAATGTCATTGAAGAAAGGGAAAGAGTAACCTCTGTGTTCCTTGAAATTCCTTTTCTGGTCAATCAAAATGACCAAGATAATGACGGTGTGATCGATGCTTTTGACAGCGATCCTCAATCTCAAGACAGTGACTCTGATTCGGATGGAATTACAGATATTTTAGAAAGACAAGCAGGGACAAACCCCTTAAGTCAAGACTCTGATAACGATGGGATTCTAGATGGGACAGACACTGAAAACGACGGTTATGACCCGCTCAATCGCGTTTATGAAGTGGACTCAATCTTTGGCAATAAAACGACTCCGTTTAACCTAAAGGTAACAGAGCTGACTTACTATCTAAACACTTTAGATCCCAACAATAATTTTGAGACCTCGAGCGAGTATTTTACCAGTAGAGACTATTACGAAGAAGGACATGTCGGACAGGTTTTATATGATGCACCCTATCAATTGAATTTTGAAGAGTTGCGTTTTTTCAAGGCCGAAGACGACCCAGAAACGGAAGACATTGATGAAACAACAGAGGTAGAATCAAGACTCTCTCCGCGCATACGCGTTCCGTTAAACCCAACTTTTTTTCAAGAAAAAATACTTGACCAGGAAGGAGCAAAAACACTCTCAAACGCAAGCTACTTCCGAGACCATATCAGAGCATTAAACATTCGAATGGGGGGTGTCTCTGAGAATCTTTACATGTTGTTGAATCTTTCGGGGGCTTCAATTAAGTTAACTTACGACTACGACAAGCTCAACGATCAGGATACAGAAGACACCAGTGACGATGTGGTTGAGGTAGAGAGTTCTTCTTTTTCAATCTCACTTGGGGGGGTTCAAATAAATCATTTACGCAATGATCAGACAGTGCTGGCACCAACGCCAGGGTTATCCGATCAAACGTTTAAACTGAAAGGAGGCCTTGGGACGAGAGGACAAATTCGCCTTTTTGATCAAGAAGAAGATGGCGGCGTTTTACGCGATTTTCGCTCAACTGAAATTTTAATAAATGAAGCAAATCTTATTTTTTACGTCGACCCTTCCTTTGTCGAAAACTGGTCAGATGAACGTTATATTGCAGAACGGCTATACCTCTATAAGCTAGAAGATGGCACGCCACTGCCCGATTACACTTCAGATAACACCAATGGCTCAGAGCCTGATGAGGTAAAAGTAGTTCACAGCGGATTATTGGAATACAAAGACGGACGCCCTTACCGATACAAAATTAGAATTACCGAACACATTTCTAATCTTCTGCGCTCTGATGACGAAGACCTAAACGAAAATATTGTTTTAGGATTAGTGGTAACGTCAGACATAAAAGTTTTTGGACTCAAGAAAGCAAAGTTAGAAGGAGAGGAGCAAATCGACTATCCTCTTGGCGCTTTATCTAACCCCCTTGGAACTGTACTGATTGGCCCCAGCCCTTCAGATGAATTTATAGACAAACGTTTAAAACTAGAAGTGATTTACACGGACTTCTCAAATTAGTAAGATCTTATGTGTGGTATTGTCGCTTACATCGGAAATCAAGAAGCTCATCCTATCGTTATAAAAGGCCTAAAACGCCTGGAGTATAGGGGCTACGATTCAACGGGAATCTCATTATTTAATGAAGGGGGACTTAAAACCATAAAAACAGCAGGAAAAGTAAGTGATCTAGAAGCGCTATTGCCGCCTAAAAAAGCACTTTCTTCAACGCTAGGAATTGGCCATACGCGATGGGCGACGCATGGGGTTCCAAATGATGCCAATGCACATCCTCAGACATCTAACTCAGGGAACTTAGCTATTGTACACAACGGCATAATCGAAAACTATGCCTCGCTAAAAAAAGAGCTTCAACATCGTGGATTTACTTTCCAGTCGGATACCGATACCGAAGTCTTGGTCAATTTAATCGAAGATGTTCAAAACGAGGAAAAGGTCAAGCTTGGAAAAGCCGTACAAATGGCATTATCGCAAGTTGTAGGCGCCTATGCTATCGTCGTTTTTGACCGCCGCAAACCCAACGAACTGGTGGCTGCACGTTTGGGAAGCCCACTGGCTATTGGGATTGGTGAAGACGAGTTTTTTGTAGCTTCAGACGCCACCCCTTTTATTGAGTACACTAAAAAAGTGATCTACTTAGAAGAGGAACATCTTGCCATTATTCGACGAGATAAAGCGATCAAACTTCGAAAAATTAAAAATGATTTAGAGGTTAAACCCTACGTTGAACGGCTTCAAATGAGCCTAGAAAACATCCAAAAAGGGGGATACGATCACTTTATGCTTAAAGAAATTTTTGAACAACCTAAAGCGATACAAGACACTCTCCGTGGACGGTTGCTCTCTGAAGAGGGAGTTATTACGTTGGCGAGTTTACGCGAACACGAAAAGCGTTTTCTCAAAGCTAAGCGTATTTTAATCATTGCCTGTGGGACGTCATGGCACGCAGGGCTTGTAGCAGAGTATTTAATTGAAGACTTTGCCCGAATTCCAGTTGAGGTAGAATATGCGTCTGAATTTCGTTACCGCAATCCGATCATTTATCCAGATGATATTGTTATCGCCATTTCGCAATCTGGCGAAACTGCCGATACTATTGCAGCCATAAATATTGCCAAAGAAAAGGGGGCTTTTGTTTATGGTATTTGTAATGTTGTGGGGTCAACAATTTCTAGAATTACCGACACGGGTTGCTATACCCATGCTGGCCCAGAGATTGGCGTCGCTTCGACCAAAGCCTTTACTACACAAATCACGGTTATATCACTTCTTGGCCTCTATTTAGGGAAGGCTAATGGGGCCCTTTCTAGGTCGGCCTATCAGGCGTATGTGACCGAGCTTGCGACTTTGCCAGAAAAAGTGGAGGCCATTCTTGAATCAAAGGACTACATTGAAAAGGTCGCGTTGTCTTTTGAATCTGCCCAAAACTGCATTTATCTCGGGAGAGGCTTCAATTTCCCCGTCGCCCTTGAAGGGGCACTAAAACTTAAAGAAATTTCATATATACACGCCGAAGGTTACCCTGCCGCCGAAATGAAGCACGGGCCCATTGCGCTTATCGATAAAGAAATGCCTGTTGTGGTAATTGCGACCAAAAAAGGACATTATGAGAAAGTAGTTTCTAACATTCAAGAGATCAAGTCACGCGAAGGGCGAATTATCGCCATCGTTAGTCAAGGAGATACTCAGGTAAAAGCACTGGCCGATTATTGCCTTGAAATTCCAGAATCTTCAGAGCCTTTTGTGCCGATCCTCTCGACCATACCTCTGCAGTTGTTGTCTTACTTTATCGCAGTTCAGCGAGGGTGCAATGTCGATCAACCGCGAAATTTAGCGAAATCCGTTACTGTGGAGTAGCGTTAGAAGGGGGGTTGAACAGTTAATTTTTTGAACGATACACCCCTTTTTCCCGTGTTTTTTTAATCAGCCTTAGTGCATCTTTCGTTCTCTCGTCCAAATTTTCAAGCTGTTCTTGTGTTATCAGGACAAAGAAAGGGTCGTTCTGTCTGAGTTGACGTTTGAGTTCTTCGACAGAAATCACCTGCACCTTACCTTTTGAATAGTATTGACTGGAGTAGGTTTTCTCATTTAAAGAAAAAAGTGAGTAATCACTTATTATTGAATGTTCTACCAAATTTTTATCGCTTTTAGTGGCAATAAGCGCGCTTAAAACCCCTGTTGAATAGAGAGGAATTAATAACAATGGGAATAGGCAGGCGATAACCAGCTGACTGTTTTTTGCTTTGACAGTGTCCCAATAATGGACAATAAGCAACGCAAAAGGCACCATGATGGGGAGAATGTAGGGGTGGATAAGACTCTTAGATGTCGTAAAGAACAGTGGAGTCCAGAAACACCACAAGAGAAGAAAAAGAGCCCATGAGTCCTTTCTTACCTGAGCAAAACGAAGCGCAATTTTTTTGATAAAGATCGGCACCCAAGGCAAGACGGCTCCTGCGAAAAACAACCAAACAATCCCTAGTGGTTGTTGTTTGGGAAAACCGTATTTATCGCCCGTCCAGCTAGAATCTAAATAGCGCTTAAAATGTTCACCAACAATAAAATAATCTATAAACCCTGGCGATCTAAGTTCTGCCATGACATACCACGGCAAAGCGATTATCAGGGTAAGTGCCGTTCCGCTGACCAGCGGAAATCGACGAAGTTTTTTCCATTGAAAGCCTGAGAGACCACACCACAACAGTAGAGGAGGGACCGTGAGCACCCCCACAATAGGCCCTTTGGCCAAGAGGCCAATCCCCATTCCAACAAACAGCAGATACCGCCAAAAGGCGGCACCTTTTTCTTGAATACCTTCCCAAAAAGAAAGCATGACCAAGCTCACACTAAAGGCTAAAAAGGTATCGGTAGAAACCACCCCTGCATGCAGAAAAAATTCTGGTAAGGTGCATAAAATTAGCCCCGGAAGGAAAAAAGACATTTTAGACGAGGACCGGTACTTGCCGACCCATAAGACCATTAAAATACTAATAAGAAAATAGGGTAGTCGTACAAAAAATTCGTGTGAACTAAAGGCGGTGATACTCAGAGCCGACAGCCAAGTCGATAAGGGAGGCTTAGCCCAAAAAGGCAAACCATAATCGATTTGAAGAACAATCCATTCTCCTGTTTCTGACATGATCCGTGCAATTTCAGCATAGCGTGCTTCTGTTTTATCCATCAGTGGAATGACGCCATTGAAAAAGGCTCTAATGAGTAAGAGCGTAAAAAGTAGATAAGCTGTAATGTTCTTTTTGTTGGGAGGGGAGAATGAAACACTCATTGTTTATAACGCTTATAGATTGCTGTCAGGTCGAGCCAAAGATTAAACATATAAGAAAACTCAACCCGCGAGTCATCGGTGTCAATCCATTTTTCTAATGGAACTTCTTTGATAGAAGCAAGCATTTGTTCTTTGCCCATCACATTGATTAAGCGAAAGAATATTTCGACATCGAAGAGCCAGCGAGAGGTAAAATGAGCGGTAAAAGTACTTTTTACCAAAGAGGAATCGATTATTTTACACCCACATTGGGTGTCATAGACAGGAATCCCCAGCATTTTAGAGATAATTGAGGCGATAAATCGTCCAATGATAAAGCGGTACCATTTTCGTTCAATTTGATTGTCTGTTTTCATGATTCGAGAACCAAAAACAAATTTAATCGTATCGTTTATATGATGCGAAAGGGAGGTGCATTCTTCAAGAGAGGTAGATAAATCGGCATCGAGATAGGCATATTTTTTACTGGGATACGAGGTGAAGGCGGCTAAAAGTCCTTGTTGTACAGCGCTTGCCTTTCCTTGGTTTTTCTCTAAGGTCAAAACCTCCACTTGTGAAGAAAAAGAGGCCTCTATGTCGGAAAGCACGTCAAGTGTGTTGTCGGTCGATCCGTCATCAACAAAAACGATCTTAACCAAAAGGTTTTTTTTAAGGAAATGACGAAATTGCTCTGTAGGAAAGCGATTAGCTTCGTTATAACATGGAACAACAATGCAAAAAGACATAAAAAATATAGTTCCCTAAAGATAAACATTCTCAGATTCTTTAGTGAAAAATAATGTGGAGAAAAAGTAAGCTAAGCGTTAATGCCCATCCCCACCACCACATTTGACGAGAGGCGGGCTTGAAGAGAGCGTAGAGGGGTTCGATTTGCCTTTTGCTGCTGAGTAGAGCGAGGCTTAACCCACAGAAGATCACCCAAAAAGCACGGACAAAATAATTCATTTCAGGGAAAAGAACCTGAAGCCCCATATTGAGCGGGAGTGTTGCAATAAAAGCCAATAAAATTCCTTTTTTGTTAGGAGTAATCAAGAGGACAGCGCTACAAATCAAGACAACAATCCCACAATTGATGTAATAGCGAAGATTGTTTAAGGTGTGTGTAAAGGCAGAGTCTGGGGCATCAAATTTTAAATAAAGAAGGACCAGCCCCATGATTAAAGCACTTGCTAAGCTGACTAGAATAGCTTTTCGTCCTGCTTCAATTTTTTCGAAATCACGAGCATTTGGATTGATATATTTTGAGTAAATATCGGTCGACCAAAGCGTGGCAATCGAATTAAAAGTTGAATCTACGGTGCTCATTAATGAAGCAAAAAGACCGCATAAGATGATGCCTTTTAGTCCAGTTGGGAGATACGTTTTCACCAAATAAGGGAAAGCCAAATCTGGTTCTCCAAGACCATCCCCTAAAAGACCATAAAGGGCAATTCCAGGAACAATGATGATAACGGCCATAAAATATTTGATTAGACCGCCAACCATAAGACCTGTTTGCGCATGGGTAACACTTTTAGCGGCTAAAGCACGTTGCATCACAGTTTGATTGGCACACCAGTAATTGATGTTAAGAAAAAAAAGACCAAATAAGTGTGTCCACGGGAGTGTGGGGTGATCTGTGGGGAGGTGTAAATGCATTTTCTCTGGGGTTTTAACATACAATTGATCCCATCCACCAAGATGATAAACACTGATCCAACAGACCACAGCGCCACCCGTAATCAAGACAGCAAATTGAACAATATCCGTTTTCACTACTGCGCTGAGCCCACCAAAATAGGTGTAAATGGCAGAGAAAACCCCCAAAACAACAATCAAAAGCGCAATGCGAATGAGCCTATTAGAGTGTAAGAAGGCCAATTGTTCACCAAAAACGACATCGGCGGCATAGGCGCCCCAAAATAATGCGGCGCCTAAGGTAATGGTCGAAAAAAGGGTCATGTTGGCGATTGAATAGAACAGCGCTATTTTTTCTCCCAACCTTTTTTGAATGAATTGGGTAATGGTCGTTATTTTTTCTTTTAAAAAAAGCGGCACAAACACAAAGGTGCCGAGTAAAATTCCTTGCACGGCATTGATTTCTAAGTTGGCTTGTGCCAGACCGTAAAGATAGGCAGAGCCCATCATGCCTAGAAATTGATACCCTTGAATATTCGTAGCAATGGTTGAAAGCGCAATAGAATACCAGGGTAAATTGCGCGAGCTTAAGAAATAGTCATCGGCCGTGCTTTTGGTGTCGGTTTTTCCTTTTAGGGCGACCAGAAGGACCAGTCCGAAATAGCAAAGAACAATGATGAAGTCGATCATGGCTTATCTTCTTGGCCCCTTACCGAGAGGTGTGTTAGGGGTTTGTTTAGGAATACGGCCAAAAACTTCCGGAAGTGAAATGGTTTTTAATCGCGGGAGAACATACTTTGCAAATAATTCACATTCTTGTTGATGCGGATAGCCTGAAAAAATAAATGAGCGTATACCCATCTCCATATAACGTTCAATTTTTGCAACCACCTGATCGGGATTTCCGACAATAGCTGCACCACAGCCAGAACGGGCTAGTCCGATGCCCGTCCACAAGTAAGGCTCAACATAATATTTTTCGTCTGCTTCTTTTCTCAGTTCAGATTGTCGTGCAACTCCGAGAGATTTGGCGTCTTGTGCACGATTTTTAATATCATCACCTAAAGAGATATCCAATTTTGAAATCAAGCTTTCAGCATAGGCACGCGCTTCTTTTTCGGTTTCCCTTACGATAATATGGACCCGTAAACCATACTGAACGGTTCGGTTATATACTGCGGCCTTCTGTGTCATTGTGCTCATGAGGTCTTGAAGTTTTGACTCGGTTTCTGGCCACATCAAGTAGACGTCACAATGTTCTGCACAAAGCTCGACTCCTGCGGGGGAATACCCCCCAAAATATAAAAGAGGCCCTCCTTTTTGATAGGGTTTTACAGGCGCTGAGGGCAGTTTAAACTTGTAATAGTCGCCATTAAAGTCAATGTCCTCTTTTTCCCATCCTTGCTTTAAAATTTCAATGACTTCTCGAGACCGCGCATAGCGTTCTTCCGAGGCGAGGTCGTTTCCTGGAAGATTTGATGAGATGATATTGATGGTTAGTCGCCCTTTGAGCATATGATCTAAAGTGGCGATACTTCTCGCCAACATAGGGGGATGGATCTCTCCACAGCGAATGGCGGCAAGAAGATTGATTTGTTCAGTTAGTGGAGCCATTCCAGCCACAAAAGAGAGGGTGTCTTGCCCAACTTGATATGAAGAAGGGCACAAGATGTTGCGATAGCCCAACCTATCGGCGGTCTTTACAATCGTTGAGGTATTTTCCCAGTTGCTTTTATAGGCAGAGTTGCGGTTGCCCAAAAAATCATCATCGCCATCACATAAAGGGGCAAACCATGAAATTTCAGCCCCGTCGATAAGAGAGTTTTTTTCCATTTTTATAGGACACAAGTTAAGTGAAAATTTTGGGCTTTTTAAACCCACAATCCAGCAGATTTATTTTTACTTCCATTCGTTAACTTTTAATCTCTGGGTTTTATTATTTTTAAAAAAAATCAAAGATGACAGCACCTTTAGACATTCAACTACACAACCGAAAATTATATCATCGTTTACTCAACAGCTTTAACTTAGAACAGCTCAACACTATTCCCAAAGGATTTAATAATAACATCATTTGGAATATTGCACACACCGTGGTAACCCAGCAACTGCTTATGTATAAATTATCGGGACTTAAGATGCATATTCCATCGGAATGGGTCGATCTTTTTTCAAAAGGAACTAAACCAGAGCGCGATATAACGGAGGAAGAAGTCGCGGCAATTGACGCCGCTTTATTTTCGACCTACGAACATTTGATCACCGATCTCGCTCAGGGCGTATTTAAGGATTTTAAGCCGTATACCACCTCTACAAAGATGACGTTAAAGACGATTGAAATGACCCAAACCTTTATTTTGTTTCACGATGGTTTGCATATAGGTTCGGTTCTTGCCTTAGCCAAATTAGTCTAAGCTCTTTTGAATAGCAGAGATTATTTTTGGAGCATGTACGCGTGAGTTTTCAATAAACCACTTATTTGTTTTTAGCCCTCCACAAACGACCCCCGCGAGGTAAACTCCCTTTTGACTTGACGTCATCGTGTTTTCATCGTAGATAGGGGTGCGATATTTGTCGGAGTGAAAGGCCACACCTAGTGACTCTAATAGCGTAAAGTTGGGTTGATACCCTGTCATGGCAAGCACAAAGTCGTTAGGGATTTCAAGCCTTTTTTCAGGTGTTTGAATCAGTACAGACGTCTGTTTAATGGCTATAATTTTTGATTCAAAGTAGGCCGAAATACTACCTTCTTCAATGCGATTGATGATGTCTGGACGTGCCCAGTATTTTACGTTCTTTCCAATCTCTTTTTCTCGAATGACCAGAGTTACACTTTTAGCGCCTTTTCTAAAAGTTTCTAAGGCCACATCGACCGCAGAGTTGGCTGCGCCAACCACGACCAGATGCATCCCAAAATAAGGATGAGGATCTTTGTAGTAGTGCGTTACTTTAGGCAGAGACTCGCCTTCTACATTAAGAAGGTAGGGAAGGTCATAAAAGCCTGTAGCGAGAATGATGTTTTTGGTGGGATAGTGTCCTTTTGAAGTGTGAACGATAAAGCCTGTGTTTGTTTTTTCAAAACGATCCACGCCCTCATACAAATTTAGCTTTAATGCCCAAGCGCTGGCGACTCTGCGATAATATTCCAAGGCTTCAGCTCGTGTGGGCTTTGGGTTTTGAGAGATAAAAGGGATATCGCCAATCTCTAGGCGATCGGATGTCGAGAAAAAGGTCATGTTTTGAGGATAGTGATAGAGAGAGTTGACCAGCACTCCTTTTTCGAGAATAAGGTAATCTAGCTTTTCTTTTTTCGCTTCAATTCCGCAAGCCAGTCCAATGGGACCCGC
>JBMZTS010000006.1:0-29050 GCA_049623905.1 Flavobacteriaceae bacterium | reverse complement strand
GCGCTGTTTGTCTTCTATGGGATAGGATTGATTGACTAAAGATTTTTTTTCTTGTTTGACTAATTCTAAAAAAGCATCCAACCCAAGATCTTTAACCAAAAACTTTAAACGCGCTTTATTCCGTTTGTTGCGTTCTCCTCGTCGGTCAAAAATTCGTATGATCGCTTCACTGTAGGGGATAATTTGATCAACGCTCAAAAAAGAAAAGACTTCTTGAGCAGGTATGGGTTGCGATCCAATTCCACCGCCAAGCATCAATTGAAATCCTCGTTGTCCATTGTTAATTTTTGGAATGAAACCCAGATCATGAATGAATGTTAGCGCATCGTCTTTATTACTATTCGAAAAGGCGACTTTAATTTTTCTTCCCATATCTTGGCATATGGGATTGCGCAAAAAGTAGTTGAAAAAGGCATCAGCATAGGGGGTAACATCAAAGGGTTCGAGTGGGTCAACTCCAGCAGTGGCAGCTGCAGTAACATTTCTAATTGTATTGCCACAGGCTTCTCTCAAGGTGATTTGATCTTTTTCAAGTTCAGCCCATAGTTGAGGTGTTCTTTCTAACTCCACATAGTGTAACTGAATGTCTTGGCGGGTGGTGATGTGTAAATTTCCACTGCCATACTCATCGGCGACTTTAGCGATTCTTCGCAATTGATTAGCGGTAAATCGACCCATAGGGAGTTTGATTCGAACCATTTGAACACCTTGTTGGCGTTGACCATATACCCCTCTAGCCAGACGCAAACTTCTAAATTTTTCCTCGTCAATAGCATTGTTTTTAAACGCAAAAATTTTTTGCTCCAACTCAATTATATCTTTTTCAACAATGGGATTTTCAATCTCTGTTCTAAAACTTTGCATATCTATAGAATGAAGCCTACTGCGGCGGTATTATTGGTTATTTGATCAATCAGTATAAATCGCCCGATCTGTTTATTTTTTTTGTAGGCGATGCCAAGAATGGGTTCAGACAAGCGGAAGCTTGTTGAACCAATAGCATTTAAAACAAAGGATGAGGTGTCCCCTTCTGCTGGTACTATTTTGGTTTGAACTTGTTGGATTCCTTGTTGTAAAATATATTTTCGCTGAAGATTGCAAGGTTCATTTTGCATCCAACAGAGGGTTGCCCGTATTTGTTTTGTTTTTTCAACCGTGTCTTTAGCTGAAGCAACTAGTAGGGTTGAACCTCGAGACAAGTCAATTTCGTCCTCCAAAATTAAGGTGCCGTTTTCTCCTTGGTGTAATACATTGACGGCAGTTCCATAGCGCTCTATTTGTTTTATTTTTGATTTTAGCCCCGATGGAAAAACAGTGACTTCCTCTCCAACTTGAAACTGCCCACTATTTACCTTTCCAGCAAAACCTCTATAATCGTGATGATCGTTCAATTGAGGGCGAATGACCCATTGTACTTGTAGGATGTTTTCTTCTTTTTGCGGGGTTTTTAAATTGATTTTTTCAATAAGATCGAGCAGAGCGTCACCATGATACCAATCTGTTTTTTGTGACCGTGTCGTTATATTATCCCCATTTAAAGCTGATATTGGGAGAATATGAATTTTATTTTCCTCCCCTTCGGTTAAGCGATAGATACTGTCTTGAATTTTTTGATACTTGGCATATTCATAGTCGATGAGATCCATTTTATTGATCACAAAAATCAAGGTAGAAATACCCAAGAGTTGTATAATTTTATAGTGTCTTTGGGTTTGTTCCAATACTCCTTTTCTCGCATCAATTAAAATGATGGCAACATCGGCATTTGACGCTCCTGTTACCATGTTTCGGGTATACTCTACATGGCCCGGTGCATCGGCAATGATAAACCGACGCTTGGTTGTTTTGAAAAAAATATTGGAGACATCGATGGTAATTCCCTGCTCTCTTTCGGTTAAAAGCCCATCGGTGGCCAAAGAAAAATCAATGTAGTCAATGCCTTTGCTTTTGCTTTTTTGGATGATGTGATCTAGTTGATCATCTTTTAATGAATTGGTCTCATAGAGCAAACGCCCAATGAGCGTGCTTTTTCCGTCATCGACACTTCCCGCTGTTACAATGCGTAATAATTCCATATTAATTAGATTAAAAGTATCCCACTTTTTTGCGTTCTTCCATTGCTCCCTCCGATCGCTTATCATCCATTCGTGCTCCGCGCTCGGAAAAAGTGGAGGATTTTATTTCAGTTATAATTTCTTCTACAGTGGTGGCGTTTGAGAGAACTGCCGCTGTACACGACATATCACCTACTGTTCTAAACCGCACGCTTTTGTTCTCAATTTTCTCTTTTTCAATTGTGTGAAAGGCACAAGTTGGCATCCATTGTCCGTCGCGTTGGTAGATGTCTCTATGGTGAGCAAAATAGATGCTTGGCAACTCCAGATTTTCTTGTTTGATGTATTCCCAAACATCCAATTCCGTCCAATTGCTTATCGGGAAAGCTCTCACATTTTCTCCAACGTCAATTCGTCCATTGAGCATATCGAAGAGTTCTGGACGTTGTAGTTTTTCATTCCACTGACCGAAATCATCTCGAACCGAAAAAATGCGTTCTTTTGCTCGTGCTTTTTCTTCGTCTCTACGCGCCCCACCAATACAGGCATCAAATTTAAAATGTTCAATCGCATCGAGTAGGGTCGTTGTTTGTAGGCTGTTTCGACTGGAAAACTTCCCTTTTTCCTCCTGTACTTTTCCTGCATCTATGCTTTCTTGTACCCACCCTATTTTCAATTGCACCTGGTATTTATCTACCAAATAATCTCGGTGATCTAAGGTCTCTTGAAAATTATGCCCTGTGTCAATATGCAAAAGCGGAAAAGGGATTTTTGCAGGGTAAAATGCCTTTGAACACAGGTGCAATAAGACAATAGAATCTTTTCCTCCCGAAAAAAGCAAAGTAGGCTGGTTAAACTGGCCGGCGACTTCTCTTATGATATAAATTGCTTCTTCTTCTAGTTGTTTTAATATATTCATGATGTTATTTATGAAGGCCACATTCTTTTTTACTGTTTTCCCACCACCATCGTCCTGCACGGATATCTTCTCCTTTGGCTACTGCACGAGTGCAGGGTGCGCAACCAATGCTTAGAAAGTTTTTTTGGTGAAGACTATTTTGGGGTACTTTGTGTTGTTTCAGATACACCTCAACATCTTCAAGTGTCCAGTGAACCAGAGGATTAAACTTGATTAATCCAAACGAAGTATCGTATTGGAATGGTTCAAAACTTTTTCGAAAAGCGCTTTGTTCCCCTCTTAGTCCAGTAATCCATACATCGACTCCCCGTAAAGCCCTTTGTAAAGGGTCAATTTTTCGTATTTCGCAGCATTCTTTTCTGTTTTCTACCGAATCATAAAAACTAAAAGGTCCTTTGCTTGAGAGCAATGCTTCTACTTTTTTGGAATCAGGAAAGTAAGGGGTTATACTTTTATTGTATTTCTTCACCGTACGTTGATATACTTCATAGGTTTCTTCAAACAGACGACCAGTATCCAATGTAAATACATCGATAGGGTAATTATTTTTAAAAATAAAATCTGTTATGACTTGATCTTCCTGACCAAAAGAAGTCGAAAAAGCCAATTTCCCCAGATCAAGACGAATCAAGTTTTCAAAAGATTCCGACAGACACTTGCCTTGAAAACGGTCATTTAATTCTTGTATAAATTCTCTTTCCATAGTCATTATCTTTTACCCCAATGAGTAGTATTCCACGCACGCTCATGAAAGAAATACAAGAACATCTTTGACACCAACTCTATTCCGCCAATGGAAAGGGCCTGAGATACAGTTCCTGTTATTAGATAAGCAATAAAAATAGTATCGAGGGTCCCTATAAAGCGCCAAGAAATGGTTTTCAAAAGACTCCTTTTGATCCCTTCGCTTTTGATCCTTGCGCTTTTTTTCTTTAAAACTAAATCGGTTATCATGAGGCAGTTGTTTAAAATAAAAAAACGCCCATAAAAATGGGTTTGGGTTAATTAAAACGTTTGTTTTAGGTCGGCTTTTAAGTCTTCAATATCTTCTAAACCAACAGATAGGCGAATCAAGTCTTGACTTACACCTGTCTCATTTTGTGCTTCCGTGCTCAATTGCTGATGCGTTGTACTCGCAGGGTGAATAATGAGCGATTTCGAATCCCCAATATTGGCTAGGAGTGAAAATAGTTTGGTTTTATCGGCAACTTTTTTTGCCGCCTCATAGCCTCCTTTTAGTCCAAAAGTTACTATTCCGCTTTGCCCCTTTGGTAAATAGTATTGTGCTAAAACATAGTATTTGCTCGAAGCAAGCCCAGGATAATTTACCCATGCAACTTCTTCTTGCTCCTCAAGCCACCGGGCCAAAGCTAGCGCGTTTTCAGAATGTTGTTTCATGCGAACTCCTAGCGTTTCTATCCCTTGCAAAATTTGAAAGCTATTGAATGGGCTCAAGGCCGCACCAAAATCTCTCAAACCTTCAATTCGAAGCTTAGCGATATAGGCAGCAGGGCCTAAGGCCTCATGATAGACCAAGCCGTGATAGCCTGGAGAAGGTTCTGTAAATTCAGGGAATAATCCATTGCTATAGTCGAAATTCCCCGCATCAATTATCACTCCGCCTAAAGAAGTTCCGTTGCCATTGATGAATTTTGTCAGAGAATGAATGACAATATTTGCTCCGTGCTCTATTGGATTTAGCAGCGCAGGAGTGGCGACGGTATTATCAACAATAAAGGGAACTTTAGCTTTTACGGCAAAGCTGGAGATTTCTTTAAGATCTAAAACATCGAGTTTAGGATTCCCTAGTGATTCGGCAAAAAAGGCACGCGTATTGTCTTGAACTGCCGCTTCAAAATTTGTAGGATCACTAGGATCGACAAAAGTTGTTGTGATACCAAGTCTTGGAAGTGTTACACTCAACAGGTTATAGGTCCCCCCATAAAGACTATTGGAGGCGACAATATGATCACCTGATTTGAGTAAAACCATTAAAGCGGTGGCGATTGCTGAGGTTCCAGAAGCGGTACTAACGGCTCCAATTCCTCCTTCTAAAGCAGCAAGGCGTTTCTCCAATATGTCATTGGTAGGGTTGTTTAAGCGGGTATAAATAAACCCCGGCTCGGCAAGCGAAAAAAGATTGGCGGCATGCTCGGAGTCATTAAAAACATAAGCGGTTGATTGATAAATTGGAACGGCTCTGGTTGATTCGGTCTCAGTGCTGTCGTGTCCTACATGTAGACTTTTTGTATTAAATGATAAAGTGTCCATTGGTTATGTGTTATTTTTTGAACGACAAATATAATACAAAAACATATAAAACATATAAAACATATAAAGTTAGTATAGATTAAATATTATTTTTGTTTTTTTATAGTTAAATTGTGGCAATAATTAAAATTTAATGATTTCAAAAAAGTGCAAATACGCCATTAAAGCTTTACTTTATCTTGCAGACAATCAAGAAGATGAGCGATCTATTTTTTCTACCGAAATCGCTGAAAAAGAAAATATTCCCCAAAAATTTTTGGAAACCATTTTAAGGGAACTTCGAAATTTTAGGCTGCTACAAAGTAAACGCGGAAAAACAGGGGGGTATCGTTTGCTCAAACAGCCTAGTGACATTAAGTTGGCGGAATTAATGCGGATGATAGATGGTCCCATCGCTTTGCTGCCATGTGTTTCGTTAAACTACTACGCCCCCTGTGAAGAGTGTGACGAAACCACATGCACCATAAAACCTGTATTTGAACAAGTGCGTGATCAAACCTTAGCCATTCTTCGCAATACAACCATCGATTCGATGCGATCGTGAATTTACACTTTTGTTGTTTTCCATTTCCCTAGCCTAAAATAGTAAGCACTCAGAAGGGTCAATAAAATTTCAGCCAATACGATAGCCACCATTACCCCCAGTGGCCCCCAACCTAAGTAAAGCGCAGTAAAGTAGGCCAGAGGTAGCTGGAATAGCCAAAAACAAACAAAGTTGATGTAGGTGGGCGTTTTGGTATCTCCAGCACCATTGAACGATTGAATTAACACCATGCCAAAGGCGTAAAAAACATACCCCAAGGCAAAAATCCTCAGACACATACTTGCAGTATCTACTACCCGTGGGATGGACGAAAAAACCCCAACAATGGGGCGAGATCCTATGAGAAATACAACCGAAAGTATTCCCATAAATAAAGCATTGTATTTACTGCTTTTCCAAACGGCTTGGGCGGCACGATTTGGGTCATTCGCTCCTAGGCTTTGCCCGACCAAAGTTGCTGCAGCATTACTCAACCCCCAAGCGGGCATAAGACAAAAAATCACCACTCGAATAGCAATGGTATAGCCCGCCAAGATTTCACTTCCAAACTCGGACATGATGCGCATTAAAAATAACCAACTTGAGGTGCCGATTAAGAATTGTCCGATACCTCCCCATGAAATATTCACAATAGTGGTTACAATCGTCCATTGAATTTTTAAATGGCGAAAGGCCAATTGAACGCGACTTTTCCCCAGCCAGAGCAAAAGGAGTTGCAATATAACGGCAGACCCTCTACCAATTGTAGTGGCAACAGCAGCCCCTTTTACACCTAGTTCTGGAAAAGGGCCAAGACCAAAAATAAAAAGCGGATCAAGTATAATATTCAACCCATTGGAAAAGACCAATACCCACATGGCATAGGAAGCATTACCAGCCCCTCGAAATATGGCATTGATCAAAAATAGGAGTACGATCGTTATATTTCCCCCAATTAAGATTTGAGTATATCGGTACCCTTCTTCGATTAAATCGGGTGTTGCTTTCATTAATCCAAGAATCTCTTTGGCATAGAAAATGCCCACTAGACCAAAGACTATACTCACCGCAATACCTAGATAAATAATTTGAGAGGCTGTATTTTTTGCCCCCTCTGGATCGCCTTCTCCAATTCTCCGTGCAATGACAGCAGTCGCAGCCATACTAATGCCCACCGCAACGGCATAAATTAGAGTAACTACCGATTCGGTTAATCCAATGGTTGCAACGGCATTCGTACTTACTTGTGATACAAAATAGATATCTACCAAGGCAAAAACCGCTTCCATAAGCATTTCAAACACCATGGGAACGGCCAATAAAAAAATAGCTTTTGATAAACTACCTTTGGTAAAATCGTGGTCTTTCCCTCGAAAAGCAGCCAGAACTAACGCAAAAACACGGGCAATAGATTTTGTTTTCATTCAACGGTTTGGGGGTATTGTTGTTCTTTCGCAAAATACGGAAATTGTCAAGGAAATTACAACCCACTAATATAGCTTCCCAAAGCATCTTTGAATTGGAAGCCTTCAAGGGTACGGTATTTATTCAACCGTTTATTGGCCTCTAATCCCCATAAAAGAAATTCCATCATAAAATCTTGATCAGCCGGGGAACAATCGGGTTGATATTTCGCGATAATGTTCTGAATATCGGGGATAGTTCTTAGTGTTTCGCGATACAAGCGGTCGTCAAGACTGTCTTCTAAAAACAATTCATTATCTCTTAAAAACCAGCCTAAAAGTGTATCATAGGGTCCGTCTTCGTCTTGTTTTTCTAATTTTTTTATCTCAGGGAAATACGAGGGGAAAAGTGTTTTACACGCTTGTGAGATGAGATGATAAGAGATTTGTTCCGCACCTTCTTGCTCCCCTTCATAGACCAGTTCTACTTTGCCATTAATGGCTGGAATGATACCTAAAAAATCGGACATACGTAAAGAGGTTTGTTTCTCACCATTGATTAAAATTCTTCTTTCTGCTGTGCTTAAAAGATTTTCAAAAGCGGTTATACTCATACGGGCACTGACTCCACTTTTTGCATCGACATATTCGCTTTTTCGGGCTTCAAAACCAATTTGCTCCAAAATTTCGCGAGCCAATTCTGGGATGTGAATTTTGTTTGCCATAGATTCACTTATAGCGACCTCTTGTGTTGTGATGGCTTTAGCTTCTTCTCGGCTGTAAGGATAATGGGTTAAAATTTGGGAACCTATACGATCTTTCAATGGGGTAACAATACTTCCTCGATTGGTGTAGTCTTCGGGATTGGCAGTAAAAATAATTTGCGTTTCTATTGGAAGGCGCAGTTTAAATCCTCTGATTTGAATTTCTTTTTCCTGTAAAATAGAGAAAAGGGCGACCTGAATTCGGGCTTGTAAATCGGGCAATTCGTTCAAGACAAAAATACAACGGTGAGCTCTAGGAATCATGCCAAAATGAATGACGCGTTCATCGGCATAAGATAATTTTAGATTTGCAGCTTTGATGGGGTCAACATCGCCAATTAGATCGGCGACTGTGACATCTGGGGTCGCTAATTTTTCAAAAAACCGATCGTTGCGATGTAGCCATGTAACTGGGGTATTGTCTCCCATTTCTGCAATGATTTCTTTTGCCTCTCGGCTGATCGGAGCCAAAGGGTCATCGTTGATTTCTGAACCGGCCACCACAGGAATCCACTCATCCAATAATTGTGTCATTTGCCGGGCTAAACGGGTCTTGGCTTGACCGCGTAAACCCAGTAGATTAATGTTGTGGCCTGAAAGTATAGCACGCTCAACATCGGGGATGACAGTATTGTCATAGCCAATTAGGCCTTGAAAGGTTTTTTTTCCTGAACGCAACCGATCTCTTAAATTTTTTGCCAGTTCTGTTTGGATGTTTTGAGGGGTATATGCTGTTTTTTTTAGGGCGCCTAAGGTGTTTACGTTTTCGTGATTCATTGTTTAAATTAGTCTAAGCGTTTTTTTCTGTTTTTTTCATAATCTTCAAATAGCATTTCTCCCAAGCCTTTTAAGCCTGTAAAAAAGGCTTTGCCACGATTAGCTTCCGTAAAAGTTCTAATGAATTGTTGTAAATAGGGATCTTGAGCGATCATAAAAGTGGTGATGGGAATTTTTAATTTTTTTGCTTGGCGAGCCATGGTGTAACATTTTTCTACAATAGTTGAGTCTAAACCGACACTGTTTTTATAATAGGTTCCGTCGGGAAGTTTTAGACAACTGGGTTTTCCGTCGGTGATCATAAAAATCTGCTTGTTGCTATTTTTTTTACGTCTAAGGATATCCATGGCCAATTCTAGTCCAGCGACTGTGTTGGTATGATAAGGGCCAACTTCTAAATAGGGAACATCTTTTAAAGAAATGGGCCACGCATCATTTCCAAAAACAAGAATATCGAGGGTGTCTTTGGGGTAGCGTGTTGTGATTAATTCAGCCAAAGCCATGGCTACTTTTTTAGCGGGCGTTATTCTGTCTTCCCCATAGAGAATCATACTGTGGCTAATGTCAATCATCAGCACTGTGCTCATTTGTGTTTTAAAATAGCTGTCTTCAACGACCAAGTCATCGCGCTGTAGGGTAAAATCTGCTCCAGCCGATCTAATCTGTGCATTTTTCATGCTTTCGGTCATGGCAATCTTTTCTAATGCGTCGCCAAATTGATAGGCTTTAAATTCTCCAGTACTGTCCTGCCCTTGACCAAGTTGTTTTGTTTTGTGATTGCCAGCTGCCGAGCGTTTTAGCTTTCCAAAAATTTGTTTTAGCGCATGTTCTCTAAGTAATTTTTCGGTTTTTGGCGTCAGGCTCATACCATCTCCATTGCCTTTCCCGTTTCCTTTCGGTTGGATATAGGATTTTTTGAGTAAGTCGTCAATGAAGTCGTCAATGGTGTAGTTTTCATCGGTGAGTTGATATTCACGATCGAGTTCACGTAGCCAGTCAATGGCCTCGTCAAAATCACCAGAGGTATGGGTAATGAGTTCTTTAAAAATCTCAAACAATCGTTCAAAAGGAGTTTGTTCCTTTTCACGGTGTTTGGTAAATCGTATTCCCAAAGAAGTGATTTGGTATTTCATAGCCCCTAAAAGTAAGGAATATTTGTTTCCTTTTTTCAGTAGAAAGACGGAAATACCAAATCTTTTTTTGGTGCGTTACAGGGGTTAAAAATCAAATAAAAGTCGTCCAGTTATTGTTCGACCAATTTTTGGAAAATTAGGTAAGGCACGAAATTCATTATTAAATAAGTTCACCGCAGATAATTGAAATTTTACAGGGTCCCAAAATTGATAACCTAAACTTAAATCTACGATAGATTTGGCTGGTATCTTGCCGGGAAAGGTAACATTATTAGAAGTGTATTCTTGATCCCATTGGTAATTGATAGCTCCACTAAATTTGCTGTCTTCAGGACTATAAGTTATTCCCATACGGACTTTATTTTGCGGAAAATTCAAATCACCAGGTTCTCCATTATCTAGATTGAACCAAGTGTAATTTCCCTGCATGACCATCGCATCAGTAAGAAAGTATTTAAAATTGAATTCAGCTCCCCAATCTTTACCTACCACTTCGGGATCATTAGTCACGTAACCAAGCGTTAAACGGGCTTTGTCAAACGGATCTGCAGTTCCCGTATTTTCAACAGTTGGTACAATACCGTGAAAGGGCAAGCCTAAAGAATCCATGTATTCTATCATGCTGTCCCCAGCAGTAGTATAAGCCGTTTCGAGTAGGGCAGTCAATTGTTGGGCTGTGTTTGCGGCAATAGAAGCAGGCTGTCCGGCAGCGATCAATTGTTCTTCTAAAAGCGGAAGTATTTTTTCACCAACCTCTTCTCCTAGGCTTTGCCCTAGGTTTACAATATTGACATTGGGTGTGATTTGCTGAAAACTCGCCCCTCCTTTTCTGCGGTAATGGTAAATGTCGACGCCAAAAGAAAATCGATTGCCAATAATCCCTTTATAACCAAGTTCGTAGGAGGTCATATATGAAAGCAAGTTTCCTTTTCCATCTTCAGCAGCCAAGGGCTGTTTTCCTGAGTCTAAGGTCTCAACAGCCGCATACCCTGTGGGAACAGCCTGCGTATTCGTTAATACATTTTGAATGATACCGATTAAAGGAGCGAACTGAGGGTTGTTTTGGAGTTGTTTACGTACGCGATTGATAATCTCAGAGGTAACATTTGCAAAAGCTACTGATAAGGGAAACCCGTCGGCTAAGCGCGTATTGGGAATATCGGCCTCTGGGATCGTCCAATCAATTATTGGATTTTCGCCAAAAGTATATGGTTTTTTTGCTCCTAAGATCCAAACATCAAAAAGACCGGGATAAGATTGTATCGGCAGATCGAAATATATATCTGAGGCCGGAATGGGATTGGCCGCTTTGTTATAGGTCAAACGGAAATTATGGCCTTCGAAAGGATTATAAACTAAGGCAGCACGTGGAGAAAAGGTTCTTTCGTCGGTAAAGTTATAACCGTCGTAACGCCCTGCCAAAAATAGATTTAACGTCGAGTTTAAGTGAAGTTTGCCCTGAAGATAGCCCCCTAAAATATTGTAATCATCGTCGTTTTCGTGTCGACCATACACATGATTTTGTGTGTTGGCACCCGCTCTTCGATAATCCATTCCAGTTGACCATTCAGAATTTAGTACTTTATCTATGGTAAAATTGTATTGCAATTGAGCTTCAAAATGCTTACGTTCAAGTGGGGTAATCAAACCAGTTCGATTGAGATAGGTTGGATTTTCATCATCCCCACCATCATTAGTAATAAAATAGGTTTGGGCAAACCAGCCGTTGTAGTTAAAACGGGCTTGTCCCCAGTATTCATTGGCTTGTGCTTGTCCTTCTCCCAAGTCATTGTAGAAGACAGCACTTCCGCCATTCCATCCTCCAGAGGTGACAATTTCCATGCCGTTTTTGGGCCTAAAATAGAGAGAAGCATTGGCGGCTCCAGCCCAGTAGTCCTCCGCTTGCTTTTTTTCGATAGCAAACAGTTGGGTACCGTCGGCATTGGTGTCTACATTTCCATCTTGAGTAATTTTCGCCCTGCGGATTGCGGTTTTAAAGCTCTCCAAAATTGCTTGATCCCCGGGGTCTTCTGGGTCAAGAATAAAATCTTTTCCTTTCCCATAACGCATGTTGATTTTGTACCCAAAAGTTTCACTATCGTTGTGTGATGCATGACGTAGGGCATATTTTTGTGTGTAGCGTTCACCCCCAATAATTTCTAAAGTTGTGCCGGGGTGTTTAAATGGATCTTTCGAAATAAAATGAATAACCCCAGTGGTTACATCGGGACCATAGAGCGCAGAGCCAGGCCCTAAAACAACCTCAACACGCTCGATGTCGATCGTATTTAAAGGAGAGTTTTGAGAATCAAAATATTCTAATCCTGGAGAAATTAGAGAACGATAGTCAAGCATTGGAAAGACATTGGTCGAGAAAATACCACTGGCCCCCCGAAGTGCAATATTAATTCGCTGACCAGTTTGCTGCTGCAGCTCAACACCTGGAGAATTGATCAAGGCTCGCAAGGGAGACACAGATCCTCCAGATAAAGCGACTTGTTCAGCCGTGATAACTTAAACTGCTGCGGGTGCTTCTTGTAATTTCTCTGCATTTCTGGAAGCAGAGACAATGACTTCATCAAATCTGTTGGTAAAAGACAGATAAAAGGTTTGAGCGTTGAATGAAGTGTAAGTATACGACTGTGTTTGAAAACCAACATAAGAGATTTCAATTTCAATCGGCAATGTCTCTGTGGTTTCAATTGAGAAAGCACCTCGGTCGTTGGCAATCACGCCTTGATTTTTCCCTTTGAGAATAATTGTTGCTCCTACAAGAGGATTACCCTCTTGGTCTAGAACAGTTCCTGCGATGTTTTTTTGTGCTACGGTTAAATTTAAGGCACAAATGAATGCCATAAGGAATAAAATTCCTTTTGAGTTAAGTATCATAGTTGTTTGGGTTTTATGTCGTTAAATGTAAAAAAATACATTTATTAAACAAAAACATTTATAAAGTCTTATATTTGCACCACATTCTAAACAAACGATTGGAAGACTTTTGGTCTTCTTTTTTTTTAAAATGAATTTTAAAAGACAGGTAGAAAAATTATTAATGACGGCTTTGGATGAAAACCCATCCCTATTTTTAATTGATTTCACAGTGGGAAGCGATAACAGTATTCGTGTTTTGCTTGACGGAGACCAAGGTGTTTCTCTCGAAACATGTATGCAGATCAGTAGAAAAATTGAACATAATCTCGATAGAGAAGCAAACGATTTTTCATTGGAAGTAAGTTCTTGTGGTGTTGGTTCACCCTTAACACTTGCCCGTCAGTTTAAAAAAAACCTTAATCGAAAATTAGAAGTCTTGGATCAGGAAGATAAGGTGATTAAGGGCACGCTTATCCAAGCCGATCAAGATTCATTTTCTTTGGAATGGAAAACAAGAGAACCAAAACCAATCGGAAAAGGAAAGGTGACGGTCACAAAAACAAGAGAATTTAAATATGGCACTTTTAAAAATGCCAAAGTAATCGTATCTATTTAAGTATATAATTATGGAAAACTTAGCATTAATTGATTCATTTTCAGAATTTAAAGATGAAAAGCTTATCGATAGAGTAACCCTAATGGTTATTTTGGAAGAAGTTTTTCGCAATACCCTTAAACGCAAATTTGGTTCTGATGACAATTTTGATATCATTATTAACCCCGATAAAGGTGACCTTGAAATCTGGCGAAATCGAATAGTGGTTGCTGATGGTGCGGTTGAAGATCCAAATCAAGAAATTGAATTGAACGAAGCTCAAAAAATTGAGCCTGACTTTGAAGTGGGGGAAGATGTTTCAGAAGAAGTGAAATTAGTTGATCTTGGACGTCGTTCCATTTTGACGCTGCGCCAAAATCTTGTGGCCAAGATTCATGAGCACGACTCCACCAATATTTTTAAGCAATTCAAAGAATTGGAAGGAGAACTCTACACTGCCGAGGTTCACCATATTAGAAGTCGTGAAGTGATCCTTTTGGACGATGACGGCAACGAGCTGATTTTACCAAAAGATCGTCAAATTGGATCCGACTTTTATCGCAAAGGAGATAATGTACGAGGGATTATTGAAACGGTTGAATTACGCGGTAACAAGCCCAGAATTATTTTCTCCAGAACATCTCCTAAATTTTTAGAAAAATTATTTGAGCAGGAAATCCCAGAAGTTTTTGATGGATTAATCAACATTAAAAAGGCTGTTCGTATCCCTGGAGATAAAGCCAAAGTAGCAGTAGATTCTTACGATGATCGCATCGACCCCGTTGGGGCTTGTGTCGGAATGAAAGGATCGCGTATTCACGGGATTGTACGTGAATTAGGGAACGAAAACATTGACGTGATTAATTACACCAATAATTTACAACTTTTCATCACCCGTGCTCTTTCTCCTGCCAAAGTCAACTCATTAAAAATTGATGAAGAAAACAAAAGAGTACAGGTCTTTTTAAATCCAGAAGAAGTTTCTAAAGCGATTGGGCGAGGGGGAAATAACATCCGTCTTGCAGGACAGCTTACAGGCTTTGAGATAGATGTCTATCGCGAGGGAATGGAAGAAGATGTTGAGTTAACCGAGTTTTCTGATGAAATCGAAGATTGGGTAATTGAAGAATTTAAAAAAGTAGGCCTCGACACCGCCAAAAGTGTTTTAGAACTTGACGTTCAAGAACTCATTAAACGCACAGATTTAGAAGACGAGACCATTGAAGAAGTCGTTAAAATATTGAAAGAAGAGTTTGAAGAATAGAGAAAGCGATTATTTTTCTATTTTTGATACCGCATAAATACATCTATGTCAGACCAACCAACATTGCGCTTAAATAAAGTTCTTCGGGAATTGAACATTTCTCTCGACAGAGCTGTTGAGCACCTTTCGCAAATGGGCCATGAAATTGAAGCCCGTCCAACCACTAAAATCTCACAAGAGGTTTACACTATTCTTTTGGATGAATTTCAAACAGACAAATCCAAACGGGATGCCTCGGCAGAAATTAGTGAGGAAAAGCGAAAGGAAAAAGAAAATCTTCGCCTTCAACAAGAAAAGCTTGAGCAAGAAAAAATAGAGCGTGAAAATGCCCAAAAAGAGGTAATCAAAGCTCGTGCTGCTCTTCAGAAGCCCAAGGCTGTTGGTAAAATTGATTTGACCCCCAAAGCCTCACCCGAAAAAGCGACTGAAAAGGAAAGTCCTAAAAAAGAGGCCCCTGCTGCACCAGTTGAACCAAAGGCGTCGGCTGATGTAGAGCCAAAACCAGCCCCAACAGTAAAAGAAAAGGTTTCCTCTACACCAACGGAAAAGCCCCAAGCAACAGAAGAGGCCCCGACGGTTAAAGAAGCAAAAGCGGTTACAGAAAAGGACGCGGCACCTCCTGTGGAAAAAGAGGGTGAAACGCTTAAGGATGAAAAAATAACGACCCAGTACACCAAACTTTCAGGGCCTAAAAAAACAGGCCAGACCATTGACCTCAATCGCTTCAAGGAGCAAGAAAAAAATGTTGAGGAAGCTCGAAAGAAAAAGCGAAAGCGAATCAGCAAAGATACTGGTGGTCAAAATAGACCTGGTGCCAACACCAACAAAAGAACAGGAAACAAACAACGCAACCGCCCAGCGGCAGTGGCAAAAGTTGAGCCGACCGAAGAAGAGGTCCAAAAGCAAATCCGCGAAACCCTCGAAAAACTTCAAGGAAAATCAAATAAATCTAAGGGCGCCAAATACCGAAGAGACAAACGGGTACAACATCGCCAAAAAACAGAAGAAGAACTAGCTCAGCAAGAAGCAGAGAGTAAAGTTCTTAAGGTGACCGAGTTTATTACTGTTGGTGAGATTTCCACCCTTATGGAAGTTGGTGGAACAGAGATTATTTCAGCCTGTATGAGTTTGGGTATCATGGTAACCATGAACCAGCGACTCGATGCCGAGACACTCAGCATTGTTGCCGAAGAATTTGGCTATCAAGTTGAATTTGTAAAAAGTGATTTGGAAGAAACCTTTGATGAAGAAGAAAACGAAAATGAAGCTGATTTAGAAGGAAGAGCACCAATTGTAACGGTTATGGGTCACGTCGATCATGGAAAAACCTCTCTGTTGGATTACATTCGAGAAGAGAATGTTATTGCGGGTGAATCTGGTGGAATAACCCAACACATTGGGGCCTATTCGGTTACCCTAAAAAATGGACAAAAGATTACCTTTTTAGATACACCTGGACACGAAGCTTTTACAGCAATGCGTGCCCGAGGAGCTCAAGTGACCGATATCGCAATCATTGTTATTGCAGCGGATGACAATATCATGCCACAAACCAAGGAAGCCATCAGCCATGCACAGGCCGCTGGCGTTCCAATCATTTTTGCCATTAATAAAGTTGATAAGTCAACGGCAAATCCAGATAAAATTAAAGAAGGTCTTGCCGCCATGAATTTGATGGTAGAAGATTGGGGCGGTAAAATCCAATCACAAGACATTTCAGCCCTTAAAGGAACGGGAGTAGATGAACTCCTTGAAAAAGTACTTTTAGAGGCCGAATTACTCGAACTTAAAGCCAATCCCGATAGAAAATCAAAAGGAACAGTGGTTGAAGCTTATCTCGACAAAGGACGGGGGTATGTTTCTACCATACTTGTTCAAACGGGGACCCTACGTGTAGGCGATTATATTTTAGCAGGAAAGCACAGCGGAAAAGTCAAAGCCATGTTCGATGAACGCGGGAACGATATTGCCGAAGCACCTCCGTCGACACCCATTTCAATTTTGGGACTAGATGGTGCCCCACAAGCAGGAGATAATTTTAATGTCCTAGAAGACGAGCGTGAAGCCAAACAAATTGCTGCAAAAAGAACCCAATTACTCAGGGAGCAAAATGTTCGGACTCAACGTCACATTACACTCGACGAAATAGGCCGTCGTATTGCCTTAGGCGATTTCCAAGAATTGAATATCATTCTCAAAGGAGATGTTGATGGTTCTGTGGAAGCTTTGACAGACTCATTACAAAAACTTTCGACCGAAGAAATACAAGTGAATATCATTCATAAAGGGGTTGGAGCCATTACAGAATCGGATGTTCTATTGGCCTCAGCTTCAGATGCCATCGTTCTTGGGTTTAATGTTCGCCCAATGGGTAATGCAAGAGCGGTTGCAGAAAAAGAAGAAATAGACATCCGTTCTTATTCGATTATTTACGATGCCATCAACGACGTTAAGGACGCCATGGAAGGAATGCTTTCACCCGAGATGAAAGAGGAAATTACAGGGACTGCCGAAATTAGAGAGACCTATAAAATTTCTAAAGTTGGAACCATCGCCGGATGCATGGTTACTTCTGGTAAAATATATCGCAATAGTGGTATTCGCATCATCCGCGAAGGTATTGTCGTTTACACAGGTGCCTTAGCCTCCTTAAAGCGTTTTAAAGACGATGTCAAAGAAGTGGCGAAAGGCTATGATTGTGGATTGCAAATTAAAAATTACAACGACATCAAAATTGAAGATGTTGTTGAATTCTTCCAGGAAGTTGCTGTCAAGAAAACCCTATAGATTATTGGGTTGTAGAAGAAATGCTGTAGGGTAATTTTTTCTGATTTCCTCGAGCTTTTTATTGGCGGTGTTGAGGTCTTTGAAACGTCCAACACGAACTTTGTAATTAGGGGTTTCAAAAATCAGTTCCGTTTCCCAATCGGGATAGTTTTGTTTAAACGCTTTTAAAATTCGCTCTGCCGCAGTATTGTTTCCATAGTAAAGTTGAATGGCATAATACTGTTTGTTAAACTGTTCTTTGTTGACTTCTTTTTTTATGACAATAAGTTGCTTTACAGCAGGTGATGTTTTGATTGTAGGTTTTTTTTCTTGTCCAAAAAGCGTTGAACTTATCAGAAAGATCATGAAAACAAAAAAGTGCGATAAATGTTGGCTGCGATTCATATTGCAAAGTAATGGAATTTCATTTTCATTTTCATTTTCTTCAACAGAATTTCCTCATTATTTAGACTGGTTATAAATTACAGAAATGCAAATGAGAACCTTTTCCCAAACGAGGGCGATGTCTTATTTTTGTGGCGGATTTTAGCCATCAAAATTGATGATCTACAAAAATTTTAACTATAGCATGAGGAAGATTAGCCTTGGCGCTGTGGAAGTTGCAAAGAAATACGTTTTAGTACTTACTATTTCGTTGTCTTTATTTGCGAATGCACAGGAAGCCGACCCCGCCGCAGGAAAGAAGTTGTTCAATGCCAATTGTGCCGCCTGCCATAAACTCAATAAAAAAGCTGTAGGGCCAGCCTTGAAAGGTGTTTCTGCCAAGTACGACAAAGAATGGTTGTATAGTTGGATTAAAAACAGCGCTGCGATGATTAAGTCAGGTGACGCTCAGGCAGTTGCTATTTGGGAAGAATACAACAAAACAGCTATGAACGCGTTTCCGCAACTTTCAGACGCCGACATTGATAACATCCTTGCTTACACCGATTATACACCACCAGCTCCACCAGCCGCCGCTGTAGTAGCCATGAAACCAGCGCAAGATTCTTTTTCAAATGACATTATTCTAGGGGCTTTAGCTCTTGTGTTTGCCATTTTGGTAGTCATGCTTTTCTTGGTGAACAAAACCCTGCAGAAAATCGCTGCTGCTCAAGGGGTAGAATTAACCCCTCAGGTTGACAAACCCACTCGTCGCCCTCTATGGCAAGCCTTTGCTCAGAATCAATTTTTAGTTTTGATTTCTGTGGTTTTCTTACTGCTCTCGAGTGCTTATTTTGCTTATGGTTATTTTATGCAGGTAGGCGTTGATCAAGGGTATATGCCCGTTCAACCCATTCACTATTCTCATAAAATTCATGCTGGAGCCAACCAGATAGAGTGTAAATATTGTCACTCTTCAGCTCGCGTTTCGAAACATTCGGGGATCCCCTCCTTAAATGTTTGTATGAACTGTCATAAAAATATTGCCGAATATAATGGTGAAGAGGATTTAGAGAACGGTTATTCAAAAGACTTCTACACGAAAGAAATCAAGAAACTATACGCTGCGGTAGGTTGGGATGAAGACAACCAAGAATACACAGGAAAAACACAGCCTGTCAAATGGGTTCGTATCCATAACTTACCCGATTTTGTTTACTTCAACCACGCGCAACACGTTCAAGTTGGACAAATAGAATGTCAAACCTGTCACGGACCCGTTGAAGAAATGGAAGTGATGTACCAATACTCTCCATTGACCATGGGATGGTGTATCAATTGTCACCGCGAAACAAATGTTAAGGTAGAAAATAACGAATACTACGCGAAAATACACGAGGCACTTTCAAAGAAGTATGGAGTAGAAAAACTTACGGCCGCTCAAATGGGAGGTCTAGAATGCGGAAAGTGTCACTATTAAAAAGAGCTTAAACAGAACAATGTCTTATGGCAGCAAATAAAACCTATTGGAAAAATGCAGAACAACTAAAGGAAACTTCTCCCTTAGTTGACCAGCTTGAGCAAAAAGAATTTGCCGAATATATTCCAGTAAACGAATTTTTGGAAGATAAAGAAGGACTAGAGGAAAGCAACACATCACGCCGTGATTTTCTAAAGTATGTTGGTTTTAGTACCGCTGCAGCAAGTTTAGCTGCATGTGAAGGTCCAGTTATCAAGTCTGTTCCCTATGTGGTTCAACCCGAGCAAATCATTCCAGGGGTGGCCAATTATTATGCAACGGCTATTGCTGACGGTTTTGATTTCGGAAGCCTTTTGATAAAAACAAGAGAAGGCCGTCCAATCAAAGTAGAAAACAATTCTGAAGCCCCCGTTTTTGCTGGGGCAAACGCACGAATCCACGCGTCTGTCTTATCAATGTATGACACACAGCGGCTTCAAGGACCAAAAGCCAACGGTACTGCCATTGATTGGGACGATTTCCACAAACAAATTCAGGCCAAACTAAGTGCTCTAGCGGCAACAGGAAAGGATGTCATTTTAATGACCCAAACCTTTGCCAGCCCAACGACGTCAAAAATCATTAATGACTTCACGCTAAAGTATCCTAACCTAAAACACGTCACTTTTGATACCGTGGCCTATTCCGATGCCGTAGATGCATTTGAAGAAGCCTATGGTGTCCGTGGACTTGCCGATTATGATTTCAGCACAGCGAAAGCCATTGTTTCTGTCGGTGCAGATTTTCTTGGAGATTGGCAAGGTGGTGGTTACGACAGTAGTTATGTAAAGTCGCGTGTACCCAACAAACATCATGGCAAGGCTCAAATGTCTAAGCATTTTCAGTTTGAAGCAAATATGACCCTTAGCGGAGCGTCTGCAGATGTGCGTATTCCAGCGACACCTTCGGCACAGAAAAACATTTTAGCTCACATTTATGCTGGGCTTACAGGCCAATCCGTCAACGGATCACTTAGTCAAGCCCACCAAGCTCAAGTTAACGCCGCAGTGAGCGCTTTAAAGGACGCTGGTAGTAAAGGGGTTGTTTTGACAGGAATTCATGACAAAGGAGCACAAGCTCTTGTTTTAGCGATTAACCATCTTTTAAAGAGCGAACTTATGGACGTTAAGCGTCCACGTCTAATTCGTCAAGAAAATGGAACAGAGGTTAAAGCAGCTATAGACGCCATTATGACGGGTAAAGTAGGTGGTCTAATTACTGCTGGCATCAATCCTGTCTTTAGTTTGCCAAATGGAGAAGCATTTGGAGAGGCAATCAAAAAATTAGACTTGTCGGTTGCCTTTAGTATGAAAGAAGACGATACAGCTCTTGTTTCACAATATATTGCTGCAACACCACATTATCTTGAAGGCTGGGGAGATTACGAATTCAAAACGGGTCACTATGCCTTGGCACAGCCAACCATTCGTCCACTTTTTGATACCGCTCAATTTCAGGATGTACTTTTGAAATGGACTGGTTCTGATGACACCTATTATAAGGCCATACAAAACAATTGGAAGGCCACAATATTAGGCTCAAGCACATGGAATTCAGTCTTACACGACGGCTATTTGAGCACGCCAATAAAAAAGACAGTAAAATACAAGAAAACCGATCTAACGGAAACTCTCCGCACCCTTGCCACTGCTCAAACAGAAGGAATAGAATTAACCCTATATACTAAAACAGCAATAGGTGATGGTCAACAAGCCAACAACCCTTGGCTACAAGAATTTCCTGATCCCATTACACGGGTGACTTGGGATAACTACCTTACCGTTTCCGCAGCCGATGCCGAGGCATTTGGCTTGAAAAATGTCAATGTTGCCAATGGTGCATTGAATGGAAGTTATGCCAACGTAACCGTAGGCGAAACGACTTTAACCCTGCCTGTAGTGATTCAACCTGGTCAAGCAAAAGGATCCGTAGGATTGGCACTTGGCTATGGTCAACGCCAAGGCCTTCAAGAGGAAATGCAAGTAGGCGTTAATGCTTTTGCCTTTTACAATGGTGCAAATAATGTTCAAACGGCTTCAATCAGTTTAGCAGAGGGTTATCACGAGTTTGCGTGTACTCAGTTACACAATACCCTTATGGGCCGTGGAGATATTGTTAAGGAAACGACATTAGAAATTTTCAATACGAAAGATAAAGCCCATTGGAATGCAATTCCTGTAGTGTCAAAAAATCATATTGAACAAGAAGTGACCTCGCCAGAAGTCGATATGTGGCAAGCATTTGATCGATCAATTGGACATCACTTCAACTTATCGATTGACTTAAATGCCTGTACCGGTTGCGGAGCTTGTGTCATTGCGTGTCATGCAGAAAACAATGTTCCTGTTGTTGGAAAAGCGGAAGTTCGCAAATCGCGCGACATGCATTGGTTGCGAATAGATCGTTATTACTCTTCCGATGAAACCTTCCAGGGTGACCTTGAAACCAAAGAAAACATCTCAGGTGTTGGCGATTCTCTTACGACTTTTGGCCGAATGGAGCAAGCGTCTGAAAATCCACAGGTAACTTTTCAGCCGGTTATGTGTCAGCACTGTAATCATGCCCCTTGTGAAACAGTATGCCCCGTGGCTGCCTCTTCTCATGGTCGCCAAGGGCAAAACCATATGGCCTACAACCGTTGTGTAGGAACACGTTATTGTGCCAATAACTGTCCATATAAAGTCCGTCGTTTTAATTGGTTTTTATACAATAAGAACGATGAATTTGACTATCATATGAATAATGATCTCGGGCGCATGGTTCTGAATCCAGATGTCGTTGTCCGTTCTCGTGGTGTGATGGAAAAATGTTCAATGTGTATTCAAAAAACACAAAAAACAATACTAGACGCCAAGTTAGAAGGACGCACTATAGTTGATGGCGAATTCCAAACGGCGTGTTCAGCTGCTTGTAGCAACGGAGCCATGGTCTTTGGAGACATCAATGATAAGGAAAGTAAAGTTTCCGAATTAAAAGCAAATGAGCGTATGTATCACTTGTTAGAGCACGTGGGAACAAAACCCAATGTGATGTATCAGACAAAAGTGAGAAACGTATAATATAATTTAGATAAAGCAATCGCATATGGCCTCGCATTACGAAGCACCGATTCGAAAACCATTAGTAACTGGAGACAAATCCTATCACGACGTCACTGTTGATGTAGCGGCTCCAGTTGAAGGGACCGCCAATCACCAATGGTGGATTGTTTTTGGAATCGCATTGACCGCCTTTTTATGGGGTATCGGATGTATCATTTATACCATTTCAACGGGGATTGGGACCTGGGGTCTTAACAAAACTGTTGGATGGGCATGGGACATTACTAATTTTGTTTGGTGGGTAGGAATTGGACACGCAGGAACCTTAATTTCTGCAGTTCTTCTTTTATTTCGTCAAAAGTGGCGTATGGCCATTAACCGTTCGGCTGAAGCCATGACCATTTTCTCGGTGATTCAAGCAGGATTATTCCCGATTATCCACATGGGAAGACCGTGGTTGGCTTATTGGGTTCTACCTATTCCAAACGGTTTTGGCTCGTTATGGGTCAACTTTAACTCGCCTTTGTTGTGGGACGTTTTTGCCATTTCTACTTATTTATCTGTTTCACTGGTTTTCTGGTGGACAGGTTTATTACCCGATTTTGCAATGATTCGCGACCGTGCCGTTCGTCCTTTCCAAAAGAAAATCTACTCATTATTGAGTTTTGGTTGGTCGGGAAGAGCTAAAGACTGGCAACGTTTTGAAGAGGTTTCTCTTGTTCTTGCTGGATTGGCTACGCCATTGGTATTATCTGTACACACCATTGTCTCCTTTGACTTTGCAACATCGGTTATTCCAGGATGGCACACGACCATTTTTCCCCCTTATTTTGTGGCTGGTGCAATTTTCTCAGGATTTGCCATGGTCAACACTTTACTTATCATCATGCGAAAGGTTTCTCGTTTAGAAGATTACATCACTGTTCAACACATTGAATTGATGAATATTGTAATCATGATCACGGGTTCAATCGTCGGTGTCGCCTATATCACAGAACTTTTTATCGCCTGGTACTCTGGGGTAGAATACGAACAATATGCCTTTTTAAATCGCGCTACGGGCCCCTACTGGTGGGCCTACTGGGCAATGATGACCTGTAATGTTTTTTCACCGCAGTTCATGTGGTTTAAGAAATTGAGAACGAGTATTATGTTTTCTTTTATAATTTCAATAGTTGTAAATATTGGGATGTGGTTTGAACGTTTCGTTATTATTGTAACCTCACTTCATCGCGATTATCTTCCTTCATCTTGGACGATGTTTTCACCCACTTTTGTTGATATTGGAATATTTATTGGAACCATTGGTTTTTTCTTTGTCCTTTTCCTGTTATACGCGAGAACATTCCCTGTTATTGCTCAGGCAGAGGTAAAAACAATATTAAAATCTTCTGGAGAGAAGTATAAAAAATTAAGAGACGGAAATGAGTAATCAAGTTATACATGCCCTTTACGACGACGATGATACACTATTGAGTGCCGTCAAAGAAGTTCGTGCGAACAAACATCATATCGAAGACGTTTACACGCCTTTTCCTGTTCATGGTTTAGACAAAGCCATGGGCTTAGAAGAAACCCGTATTGCCATCATGGCCTTTATTTACGGCTGTATCGGTTTTTCAGTTGCTGTTTTAATGATTAATTATATCATGATAGAAGATTGGCCCCAAAATATTGGAGGAAAACCCAGTTTTAGCTTTCTTGAAAACATGCCGGCATTTGTTCCTGTCATGTTCGAAATGACAGTGTTCTTTGCGGCCCACTTAATGGTTATAACCTTTTATCTAAGAAGCCGTCTTTGGCCCTTTAAAGAAGCCGAAAACCCCAACCCTTTAACGACAGACGATAAATTTTTGATGGAAGTAGAATTAAAGGACAATGAAAAGGAACTAACCACCTTATTGAAAAAAACGGGAGCGATTGATATTTCTATCCCAGAAAACACGGAAGAATAATGAAACAATTAATTACATTTTCATTTAGTATTGTGGTCGCGTTTGGATTAGGGTCTTGCCAAGATCCGTCTAAACCGAACTATCAATATTTCCCAAACATGTATGAACCTGTAGGCTATGAAACGTATGCCGATACTGATGCATTTGCCAATGGTATCGAAGCACAGCTTCCCGTTGAAGGGTCAATTGCTCGGGGATGGCAACCGTATGACTACCCCGACACGAATGAGGGTTATGAAGCCGCCAAGACGAGATTGATTTCTCCAGTTCCCTACAACGCTGCAAATCTCGCCAACGGAAAAGAACTCTACGGTCTATACTGTGCCGTCTGCCATGGTAAAAAAGGAGATGGCCAAGGAATATTGATGACACGAGAGAAATTCTTAGGAGTACCAAGCTATGCCGATCGAGAGATTACACAAGGGAGTATTTATCACGTATTGATGTACGGTAAAAACGCCATGGGATCGCATGCAGGACAAGTAAACGCAACAGAACGCTGGCAAATTGCACAGCATGTAATGGAACTGAGAAGTTCGCTATTAAAATAATATCAGCAGGTCTATGTATACCTTTTCAAATAAACTCAGAAATTTAGCTTTTGTCTTCATGGCAGTTGGTTTAGCCGGAATCATCTATGGTTTCCTCAGTGCACCATCTTCCGTAGAAGAAGCCAAAGCTATGGTAGCGACTGAACACCACGGCGAAGCCCACAGCACAACCACTTCGAGTGGTCATGACCAAGCACATTCTACCGCGACTCATGCTGAAGCTGGGCACGATGAAGCACATGACAGTTCGCACGACGAGCACTTGCTTCACCAATTGCAAAACAAGCCTTGGGCGGCCCTTTATGTCGCCGCGTTCTTTTTCTTTATGATTTCGCTAGGAACATTGGCGTTCTATGCTATCCAGCGGGCTGCTCAAGCGGGCTGGTCTCCAGTCCTATATCGTGTGATGGAAGGCATAACCGCTTATCTTTTACCCGGAGGAATCATCGTTATAGTTATTTTAGCCCTTTCAGGAATGCACCTGAACCACCTCTTTATCTGGATGGATCCAGAAGTTGTGGCACACGACAAGCTTATCGCTGGAAAAGTAGGCTTTTTAAATGTTCCTTTCTTTTTAGCTAGGGCCGTTTTCTTCTTATCAGGATGGACACTTTATCGCTATCTCTCACGCAAGTTTTCTCTAGCTCAAGACCAGGCCAACGATAATGCTAATCATGTTAAAAACTTCCGAATCTCAGCAGGATTCTTAGTCTTTTTTATTGTGACCGAATCGATCATGTCTTGGGATTGGATCATGTCGATAGACCCTCACTGGTTTAGTACACTTTTTGGGTGGTATGTCTTTGCCAGTATGTTTGTGACAGGGATTACAGTCATTGCTCTAATTGCGATTTACTTGAAATCTCAAGGCTATTTAGACTTTGTTAACGATTCTCATATTCACGATTTAGGAAAATTCATGTTTGGAATCAGTGTTTTCTGGACCTACCTGTGGTTCTCACAATTTATGTTGATATGGTACTCCAATATACCCGAAGAGGTAACATACTTCATCACCCGAATTGAAGATTATAACCTTCCTTTTTTCGGGATGATTGCAATGAATTTCTTATTTCCCCTACTGATTTTAATGAATAGCGATTATAAGCGTACAAATTATTTTATTGTCATGGCGGGAATTGTTATTGTTTTGGGTCACTATTTGGACGTTTTCAACATGATTATGCCCTCGGCAGTAGGCGATCAATGGTTTATTGGAATACCTGAAATAGGCGGATTTTTATTCTTCCTTGGGTTATTCTTATTTATAGTATTTACAGCATTAACGAAAGCACCACTCTTAGCCAAAGGAGATCCTTATATGGGAGAGAGCGAACGTTTTCACTATTAAAAATAGAAGAGAGAAATGACGGTTTTATTGACCCTTACGGTACTGGTTTTGATAGGAATTTCCATTTGGCAAATTTCTAAAATGTTTGAGTTGTCCCAAACAGAACGCGACACCTCGCAGATTGCAAACGACAATGACAACAACACGCAAGGAAAATTAATGTTTGCTTTTTTGGTATTCATTTATTTACTCACCCTTTATTCTTTTTATGCTTGGGGTGATGTCCTGCTTCCCGAAGCGGCCTCTGAGCATGGGAGTCAATACGACAGCTTGATGTGGATTTCTTTTGCATTGATCTTTTTTGTCCAAACGATTACACAAGCCTTATTGCACTATTTTGCCTATAAGTATCGCGGCGAAAAAGGGAAAAAGGCCCTTTTCTATGCCGATAATGACCGCTTAGAAGCCATTTGGACCATTATCCCAGTGATTACCTTAGCCGGATTGATATTATATGGTCTCTACACTTGGACCAACATCATGACAGTTGAAGAAAATGACGAGGCCTTAGTGGTTGAACTTTATGCCCAACAATTTAACTGGAAAGCACGTTATGCTGGGCAAGACGGTGTATTGGGCGATGCTAATGTTCGGTTCTTACAAGATTTTGAAGGGAAAAACCTCGTAGGGATTGATGCAACCGACCCCAATGGTCTAGATGATGTTGTGGTTCAAGAGCTACATTTGCCCGTTGGTCGAGAAGTCATTTTTAAAATGCGCTCCCAAGATGTCTTACATTCGGCCTACATGCCCCACTTTAGAGCCCAAATGAATTGTGTTCCTGGGATGATTACCGAATTTGCTTTTACTCCAATTACGACCACGGAAGAAATGCGTCAAAATCCAGAAATGATTGCGAAAGTCAAAAAAATAAACAAAATTAGAGCCAACAATAGCAAAGAATTGGTTGCCAATGGCGAAGAAGCCCTTGAACCATATATCTTTGATTATGTCTTATTATGTAATAAAATTTGTGGAGCGTCTCACTACAATATGCAAATGAAGATTGTAGTTGAAACCCCAGAAGAATATCAACAATGGATGGATCAACAGCAAACCTTTGCTCAGGTCATTCAATAACTAAAAAAAAAGAATAGATATGTCAGAAGTAGCGCACGTACACGAAGAGGATCACGGACATCATCACAAGGAGACATTCATGACGAAGTATATCTTCAGTCAAGATCACAAAATGATTGCCAAACAATACCTCATTACAGGTTTATTTATGGGAATCATAGGTATTGCGATGTCTCTCTTGTTTAGAATTCAGTTGGCATGGCCAGAACAATCATTTACCATTTTTGAAGTACTATTAGGCAAATGGGCCCCTGAAGGCGTCATGGACCCTAATGTTTACCTAGCTCTAGTGACTATTCACGGAACGATCATGGTCTTTTTTGTTTTGACCGCTGGTCTTAGTGGAACTTTTAGCAACCTTCTTATTCCGTTGCAAATTGGCGCACGAGATATGGCCTCTGGACTGTTAAACATGATTTCATTTTGGTTGTTTTTCTTATCTTCAACTTTAATGATCGCTTCTCTTTTTGTTGAAGCTGGTCCAGCCGCTGCGGGATGGACAATTTACCCTCCCTTGTCTGCACTGCCACAAGCGCAACCCGGTTCGGGGATGGGAATGACCCTTTGGTTAGTCTCAATGGCTATCTTTATTGCGTCTTCATTGCTCGGGTCGTTAAATTATATCGTTACCGTTATCAATTTACGTACAAAAGGCATGTCTATGTCGCGACTACCTTTAACCATATGGGCCTTTTTTGTCACAGCTATTATTGGTGTCGTTTCTTTCCCTGTTCTTTTATCGGCAGCCTTACTTTTAATTATGGATAGAAGCTTTGGGACGTCATTTTTCCTTTCAGACATCTTTATTCAAGGCGAGGTTTTACATTATCAAGGAGGATCTCCAGTACTATATGAGCATTTGTTTTGGTTTTTAGGCCACCCTGAGGTTTACATTGTATTATTGCCAGCACTTGGAATAACTTCAGAAATTATTGCTACCAATGCGCGAAAACCCATTTTTGGTTACCGTGCTATGGTGGCGTCTATTCTTGCAATTGCGTTTTTATCGACGATTGTTTGGGGACACCATATGTTTATCTCAGGAATGAATCCATTTTTAGGGTCTGTATTTACCTTTACGACTTTATTGATTGCCATTCCTTCAGCCGTTAAGGCCTTCAACTACATTACAACCCTTTGGAAGGGGAATTTACAGCTTAATCCTGCCATGTTATTTTCCATTGGTTTGGTTTCAACCTTTATTTCAGGAGGATTAACAGGGATTATCTTAGGTGATAGTACGCTAGACATCAATGTCCATGACACCTATTTTGTGGTCGCTCACTTCCACCTCGTCATGGGAATTTCAGCCCTTTATGGCTTGTTTGCAGGCGTATACCATTGGTTCCCTAAAATGTTTGGTCGTATGATGAATAAAAACTTAGGGTATGTTCATTTTTGGGTAACAGCTGTTTGTGCTTATGGTGTCTTTTTCCCCATGCACTTCATTGGAATGGCCGGACTCCCAAGACGTTACTATACCAACACAGCATTCCCATATTTCGATGATATTGCCGACATCAATGTGGTCATCTCAATCTTTGCATTCATTGCAGGTGCAGCACAATTAGTTTTCCTCTACAACTTTATACACAGTATTTTCTATGGAAAACCAACCGTTCAAAATCCATGGAAGTCCAACACTTTAGAGTGGACCGCGCCAGTTGAGCATATGCACGGCAATTGGCCAGGAGAAATTCCACATGTCCATCGTTGGGCTTATGATTATTCTAAGCCAGGACAAGAAGAAGACTGGGTGTCTCAAGTTGTTCCACTCAAAGAAGGCGAAGAAGAACTTCAACACTAAACAATCAAATAAAAACCGTTCA
>JBMZTS010000005.1:0-29971 GCA_049623905.1 Flavobacteriaceae bacterium | reverse complement strand
ACATTGGCAAAAGTTAAATTTTGATTGAAACGTTTCAGTTTGTTTTTACTTCCCACTATTCAGCATTTGCTGCAAAACTAAGTAAAAATTATAAAGGGACTTAAGCTTTAGCTCGTGTTAAGGTAAAAGAAAATTCAGAGCCGACGTCAAGCGTGCTTTCTACAAAGACTTTCTCATTGTGAGCTTCAATAATATGCTTTACAATTGCTAAGCCCAAGCCCGATCCACCTTGGTTCCTATTTCTAGTTTTGTCCACTCGGTAGAACCGCTCAAAAAGACGAGGCAAGTGCTCTTCTCCTATGCCTTTTCCATTGTCAATGACACGCACCAAAATCTTTAAATCGGATAATTCACTAACCTCTATTTCAGTTGTGCCCCCTTCTACCCCATATTTAAAAGAATTTACCACTAGATTGGTTAACACCTGTGAAATACGCTCCATATCAGCTTCCACCATAATTGCTGTATTGGGGTTGAGATTACAAATCAGATTTATTTTATTTTTTTGGGCTTGAATCTCGAGGAGTTCAATCATGTCTTGAATTAGCGTTACAAGATTAAATTGTTCAATATCCAAATTGTTTATTCCCGTTTCAAATTGGGTAATCAAATCTAAATCGTTGATGATAAAGCTGAGACGATCCACTCCATTAGCTGCCTTTTTTAGATATTTTTTCCGTTGCTTTTTGTCTTTAATCGCCCCATCCAATAGGGTGAAAATATAACCTTGAACGGTAAAAAGAGGGGTTTTTAATTCATGGGCAAGATTGCCAATAAATTCTTTCCGATAATTCTCTTTGTCTTTGAGCAATTCAATCTCAAGCTTACTGTCTTTAGCAAACTGTTGTAAACTTTGGGTGATTGACAACACATCTTTTTGAAGGGATTCTTCGTTGAGTGGAATGCCTGTTGGGGATAGATCTTGATAGAGCGACTTGACCCGCGTATAGATAAAGTTTTCTATCCGCATCTGAATAATTAAAAAGGTGACCGCAAAGAGAATAATTAAAGAAACCACAATCAAAGAGGCCGCCTCAACTAGTGGGACTAGCGTACCATTGTAGAGGTAGAATAATAAACTTACGATTAAAGAAAAAACGATAACAATAAAAAAAGACAGTTGAATCGCTGCATTGTACCGTTTATGCATCTATTCTAATATTTATTGTTTATTAATGAACTTGTAACCAACACCTTTTACGGTCTTAAAAAATTCCTCTCCTATCTTTTCTCTCAATTTTCGAATGTGGACGTCAATGGTTCTGTCACCAACAACCACATCGCTTCCCCAGACAGATTCCATGATTTTGAGACGTTTAAAGACCTTGCCTGGTTTTGAGGCCAAGAGATACAGCAATTCAAATTCTTTTCGCGGAAGTATTATCTCCTTTCCTTGATAGACCACTTTATACTCTTCGACGTTGATCACCATATCATCAATCACAATATTTGCTCCTGTGTCATCATGTATAAACCGACGCAACATCGCTTTGACTTTTGAATTTAAAATTCTTGGTTTAATGGGTTTAGTAACATAATCGTCTGCTCCCGATTCAAATGCAGCCACGTGAGAATAATCTTCGCCACGAGCTGATAAAAAAATGATAACGGTGTTTTGAAATCGTTTGTCCATACGCAAACGCTCACATGTTTCGATGCCATCCATAATGGGCATCATAACGTCGAGTATAATCAGGTGAGGTAAATATTGATCTGCCACCTTAAGGGCTTCTTTGCCGTTTTCCGCAGTGTAAATTTGATACCCTTCATTCGATAAATTAAATTCTAGAATTTCTAGAATATCTGGTTCATCGTCAACTAACAAAATTTTTATTTTACTTTTTTTCATAAAGGATAATCCATTCTATAATCCCAAATTTAGTAAATATCCGCTTTAGGGAGGTCTTTGTCGAGAAATTAAATAGTATGTTAACTTTCTTTTAATGTTTTAATTTCAATTTGGAAAAATTAGCACAGGTTTTTAGACGTATACCGCTATTTATTTAATAGTTTTAGCACGCCATGAAACGTAATACAAATGTCTTTCTCGCGATAGAAAATGACCAAGAATTTGAAGATCTAGCCTTGGATACATTTCATCATCAGTATGCCCACAATAGGGTCTATCGGTCTTATTGTGACTTATTGAATGTGGCCCCGGCAGAAGTAATATGCTTTAAAGACATCCCTTACTTACCCATTCGCTTTTTTAAAACACACGATATCAAAGCGTTCGATGGGCCCGCCAAGCAAATCTTCACTTCAAGTGGGACCACATCAAACGTTCGGGCCTGTCATCACTTAAAAGATATTTTAACCTATCAAAAGAGTTTCGAAACGACCTTTAATCATTTTTACGGCACCCCCAAGAATTGGGCTATTTTGGCTTTACTTCCTTCCTATTTGGAACGTGAGGGTTCTTCACTGGTGTATATGATGCGTCATTTAATTGAGCAATCGGAACACAGAGAAAGTGGGTTCTACTTAAACGAACTGGAACAGCTTTCTACAACGCTTAAAGCTTTAGAGAAAAAACAACAGCCAACACTATTGCTAGGGGTTTCATTTGCCCTCCTCGATTTTTCAGAAAAATATCCGCTCACTCTCCAATCTACGACAGTTATGGAAACAGGGGGGATGAAGGGGAAAAGAAAAGAACTTACCCGAGAAGAATTACATCGCACCCTTAAAAAGCGTTTTGGTGTAAACGCCATTCACAGCGAGTATGGCATGACAGAATTGCTCTCTCAAGCCTACGCCATAGAAAACGGACGATTTTACACTCCCATGTGGATGCGCGTAACCCCCTATGAAATTAATGACCCTTTCTCAAAGGCAGAGAACGGTAAAATTGGGCGTTTAAATATTGTGGATTTAGCCAACCAAGATTCGTGTGCTTTTATCGCTACAGATGATTTGGGTAAACAACACCCCGATGGCTCTTTTGAGGTGATGGGAAGGCTCGATGCCAGCGACGTTCGTGGATGTAACTTGTTGGTTTATTAGGCAAACGCTAAAATAAAATAGCGCTTTTTTCCACGTTGAAGTAAAACATAGCGATTGTTGATTAAATCAGAAATAGTGATTTTTTTCATCGCACCTACTTTTTCCTTATTGACCGAAATAGAATTTTCTTTTAGGGCTCTTCGGGCTTCGCCATTTGACTTTAAAAAGTGACTCTGCTCGGCTAATGCGGAGACAATATCTAACCCCTCGGAAAGTTGTTCTTTTTTGAGCTCTGCCTTTGGCACCCCTTCAAAAACATCTAAAAAAGTGGCCTCATCGAGCTGCAATAAGTCCTCGGAAGTTGATTGGCCAAATAAAATTTGTGAAGCGCGTTGGGCATTGGTCAAATCCTCTTGAGAATGAACCAAAAGTGTAACCTCTTCTGCAATGCGCTTTTGCAAAAGGCGTAGATGAGGTGACTGCTGATGCTCAAGTACCAACTGCTGAATCTCCTCTTGGCTTAAAAAAGTAAATATTTTAATGTAATTTTCGGCATCTTGATCCGAGGCGTTGAGCCAATATTGGTAGAATTTATACGGGGACGTTCTCGCTTTATCGAGCCATATATTTCCTCCTTCTGTTTTGCCAAACTTTGTGCCATCGGCTTTCGTTATTAACGGACAAGTAATGGCATAGGCTTTCCCTGCTACTTTTCTCCTAATAAGCTCTGTTCCTGTAGTAATATTACCCCATTGATCACTTCCTCCCATTTGAAGTGTGCATTTGAATTCATTGTAGAGATAAAGAAAATCGTAGCCTTGAAGAAGTTGATAGGTAAATTCGGTAAAAGACATCCCCACCTGTGATTCTGAACCCAATCTTTTCTTAACAGAGTCTTTTGCCATCATATAATTGACCGTGAGATGCTTGCCTATATCTCGCGAGAAATCAATGAGACTATAGTCTTTCATCCAGTCAAAATTATTGACCAGTAAAGCAGGGTTTTGACGCTCTTTAGAAAAGTCTAAAAAACGTGAGAGCTGGGCTTTAATTCCTTTAACGTTCGCCTCGAGTGTTTCGGAGTTTAACAAATTTCTCTCGTCTGACTTTCCCGATGGATCTCCTATCATTCCTGTCGCTCCACCTACTAGTGCAATAGGTTGATGTCCGGCACGTTGAAAATGCATCAAGATCAAAATTTGAACGAGACTTCCAATGTGGAGTGAATCTGCTGTAGGATCAAACCCAATATAACCCGCTGTTGAGCCAGCATTTAAGTGATTTTCTGTTTCTGGCATAATGTCGTGTAACATCCCGCGCCATTTAAGTTCTTCAACAAAAGGGTTTTTCATAATTCAGTAGTAAAATGCAAAGATAGATTTCTATTGGGAATAGGAAAAGACAAACATAAAAAACAGTAACTTTGGGCATGATATTAGTTACGGGAGCAACGGGTTTAGTAGGCGCACATCTTTGCCTAGAATTACTTCAAAAAAATCAGCCCGTAGTTGCACTTTATCGGCGAGAAAAAAAACGACAGGCACTGCGACATTTTTTTCAAAACAAAGCGCAACTGTCCCTTTATGAAAAAATTGAATGGCGAAAAGCCGATCTATGTCATCTCCCGCAACTGACAGCTGCTTTTAACGGCATAACTCAAGTATATCATTGTGCAGCCTATATTTCAATGGCCTACTACAAGAGAGCTCATTTACATGAGGTCAACCAACAAGGCACGGCCTATGTCGTTAATCTTTGCATAGCGAATAAGGTCAAAAAACTAGCCTATGTGAGTTCGATAGCTGCACTAGGCAGCGATACTTATTCGACTACTATCGATGAAAATACGCCCTGGAATCCCACCCGAGATAAAACACCCTATGCCTATTCAAAATATGGTGCAGAACTGGAGGTCTGGCGCGCCTCTCAAGAGGGTGTCCCGGTTGTGATTGTAAATCCGGGCGTCATTTTAGGCACCGGTATGCCAAGGACACCGCTAGAACAATTGGTTCACCAAATAAATAAAGGACTGCGTTTTTACCCTACAGGACAAACAGGCTATGTGGCAGTTGAAGATGTTGTTGAAGCACTCATAAGGCTAATGGACAACAATCACGTCAATCAACGTTATATCCTTGTGGCTGAAAATTGGTCCTACAAAGACTTGACAGGATTAGTCGCCAAAAGACTTGGAAAAAAAGCCCCAAGCAGAGCGTTGAAACCCTTTTATCTTTACACCGCATGGGTGCTTGAAAGTATTTTAAGTCGTTTAAGACTGCGCTCACAATTTTTGAGCAAAGCACTCGTTAAAAGTCTTTCCGATCAGCATATAATTGATGGCAGTCAAATCAAGCGTGCTTTAACAGATTTCAACTATCGCTCGATAGCGTCCTACATCAAAAAATCACTCTCTGCTTTTTAAGCTAGATTTTGTCTCTTGATCAAGCGCTAAATCTAAACTGTCACTTAAAAGACTTAATCTCTCTTCTATTCGCCTGTAAATTCGTGCAAGAATTTTTGGGTTTTGGGCATAATACATCTGATTTTGAGCAAAAACAAGGCTGTCAATCTCATATTTACGCAAGATGAAATCGTCGGTGAAAAATGCTTTTCCTTGCGTATTATCTTTGGGAGACTTAATGGCCTTTAACATGGTCAAATCTAGAAGAATATCCTCCATTTTAGTTTCAGCAATTAGTGTATCCGGTTTTTTGACAGAAGAGTCTATACCACAGGACAGGACAAAGAGCGCGAGAATTAAGATGCTTTTATTCACAAGTTTAAAGTTATTATAAGTATTTGATCTGTAATTATGTTATTCTTTTAATTTCTAAAGGGAAGCTGTGGTCGCTTTTATCGATTAAAGGTGAGCTGTTGTGCAGAATCGGACTCAATTATTTTCCCCTCGGCATAAACCAGTTGACCATTTACCCATGTTTGATCTATGGCTGCTTCAAAGGTCGTTCCTTCAAATGGCGACCAGCCGCATTGATACAATAAATTCTCTTTGGTTACTGTCGTTTGTTTTTCTAAATCGATCAAAACTAAATCGGCTTGATACCCCTCTCTGAGATAGCCTCGATGGGCGATTTGAAATAAAATGGCAGGGTTATGACAGGCTTTTTGAACAATTTTTTCTAAGCTAATTTTATCTTGTTTTGCTGCCGACAAAAGTGCGAGTAAAGCGTGCTGAACAAGGGGGCCACCAGAGGGTGCTTTAGTGTAAACATTAGCTTTCTCCTCAAGAGTGTGCGGAGCGTGATCGGTTGCAAGGACATCAATTCGATCATCGTTAAGGGCCGCCCATAGTGCACTTCGATCGGTCTTATTTTTCACCGCGGGGTTCCACTTGATCTGTGTCCCCTTCTGGGCATAGTCTTCCGATGAAAACCAAAGGTGATGGACACAGACCTCGGCAGTGATTTTTTTTTGCTCTAATGGAATACTATTGTCAAAAAGGTCGGTTTCTTCTGCTGTAGAAAGATGAAAAACATGTAATCGAGCTCCTGTTTCTTTGGCAAGGGCAATGGCTTTTGACGACGATAAATAACAGGCTTCTCGACTTCTTATTTCGGGGTGCATTTCAATGGGAATATCTTCGCCGAAACGCTCAACGTAGGTGGCCAAATTATGTTGTACTGTGGGCTCATCTTCACAGTGGACAGCGATAACCAAATCGGTATTTGAAAATATCTTTTTCAGGACCTGCTCATTGTCAACCAACATATTCCCTGTAGAAGAGCCTAAAAATAGCTTTAACCCAGCGACTTTAGTTTTATCTAGCCGTTTGATTTCATCAAAATTATCATTGGTTCCCCCAAACATGAAGGAATAGTTGGCCAAGGAATTTTCTTTCGCAATCGCCAATTTTTCATCAAATTTTTCTACCGTTGTTGTTTGCGGTACTGTATTTGGCATTTCAATAAACGAGGTAATCCCGCCCGCTACTGCAGCTCTAGATTCTGAAAAAATACAGGCTTTATGTGTAAGGCCTGGTTCTCTAAAATGAACCTGATCATCAATCAAACCTGGGAACAAATATTTTCCTTGGGCATCAATAATAGTTTCATCGTCGAGTGGATTGAGTGAAGTCCCAATGGCGGCTATCTTTTCGCCTTTGATTCTTAGATCTTGTTTTTTTATTTGCCCCTCATTGACGAGGTAAGCTCCTTTAATGAGTGTTGTTGCCATTATTTTCTGAAGATGGATTCAAATTTAAGATAAATTACCCCATAAATGGCCTCCCAAATGATAGAACTATTCATTTTAGAATTGCCTTTTTCTCGGTTGGTAAAGACAATGGGAAGCTCTTTCAAAACAAAGCCCTTTTTCCACAGTTTAAATTTCATTTCGATTTGAAAAGCATACCCGACAAATGAAAGATGCTCTAGGTCTAATGATACTAGAGATTCACGGGTGTAACCCACAAAACCCGCTGTGGGATCTTTGACAGGTATTCCTGTAATGAGCCGAACATAGATGGAAGCGCCCATGGATAAAATAATTCGCATTATAGGCCAATTGACCACATTAACCCCTTCGAGGTATCGAGAACCAATGACGACATCTGTTTCGCTTTTGAGGGTTTGAATCATCCGAGGCAGTGCGCTGGCAGGGTGCGATAAATCGGCATCCATTTCAAAAATAAACTTATAGTCTCTTGAAAGTGCCCATTGAAACCCATGGATGTAAGCCTTCCCTAAACCTTCTTTTTTTGGACGTATTTCAAGATGGATTTGCTCTGGCTTTTCAAGATGAAAAGTCCTTATAAGCTCGGCCGTTCCATCTGGAGAAGAATCGTCGACAAAGAGCAAATGAATGTCTGGCAGAACGGAAAATATTTCTTTGATCAACAAAGAAATATTTGGGCGTTCATTATAGGTTGGTATGATAAGAAGAGTATCTCGCATAGAAAGGATAAAAGTAATAAAATAACGCCAAAATGGTCGCTAACTTGGTCGAGAGTTAAAACTATACGCCAAATAAATTTATACCTTTACACTATGGAAGATTGGATTTTAATTCCACAGGCAAACGACAATTGGGTCACCTATGTCTTTGGTATGAATTTTTTGTTGTTTGTGTTCATTAGATGGCGATTCGAATCTCAATTTTTTTCTTTTTTTAGACTCATCGATACCCCTTTATACTTCAATAATTATTCTGAAAAAAAACTCAGTAATCAAGGGTTCGTTTTAAGTTCTCTGGTCTTTACCGTTGCCAATTTCAGCCTATTGCTTGTTTTTTTTCTTGAAACTTATGGTTCTTTCAAGACGCACTTTTCTTCCTTTATCATCATTATGGCAGGAATAATGACTTTGGTTGTGGTCCGTTTTCTTTTCACGAGTTTTTGCAGTTATATTTTAGAGTTGCACTACTTTACAACACCCTATCAATTTAGAAATCTAACGTATTCCTTTCGCCTGTCCATATTACTCTACATCTGCCTTATTTTTTATCATTACTCACTAGATCATTCGACTCCTTTTTTTAATGCTGTTCTGATTTTTTTATTGCTGGCATACATCACAGTACAAACGATCGTCGTAAAACAACTCTTTAAGACAATTAATCGAGGTGGCTTGTATTTTATTTTATATCTTTGCTGCCTCAAATTAAGCCCATGGATCATATTATTTAATGGCTTAAAACAACTATTAGTATGAGTACAAAAAAAGTGAAAACAATTTTAATCTCACAACCAGAGCCTAACTCAGACAACTCTCCATATAATCGACTTAAAGACAAATACAATCTAACCATTGATTTTCGTCCATTTATTCATGTCGAAGGGGAACAAGCTAAAGATGTTCGGCAGCAAAAAATTGATTTTAATGACTTTGACTCAATCATCTTGACGAGCAGAAATTCTGTTGATCATTTTTTCCGATTGGCAGAAGAGATGCGTTTTAAAGTACCCGATAGCACCAAATATTTTTGCCAATCAGAAGCAGTGGCCTATTATCTTCAAAAATATGTGGTTTACCGCAAACGAAAAGTGTATGTGGGAGAGCGCAGTGTTAGAGATCTGGAAAGTACCTTCAAAAAGTTTAAAGATGATCGTTATCTGTTGCCTTCATCAGATATTTTAAAACCAGTCATTCCAGATTTCTTAGACAGCTTAGAAATTAACTGGAAACGAGCGCAACTCTATAAAACCGTGGTGAGTGATCTTACCGATTTAAGAGATGTCTATTACGATATTTTGGTTTTCTTTAGCCCTTCTGGAATTGAATCATTATTCAAGAACTTCCCTGATTTTGAACAAAACGATACGCGCATTGCCGTCTATGGCAATACGACTGTCAAAGCCGCTGACGATGCCAAATTGAGAATTGACATCAAAGCACCCACGGAAGACTCTCCTTCTATGACCATGGCCATTGAAAAGTACATTAAAGCCTTGGCCTAAACATTTAGGATCTAATCAACTCGAAAGCTAGATAGCCCCAACCCGCTAAAAGCATAATACCGCCTAGGGGAGTAACTGGCCCTAAAAAAGACACCGTCAAACCATGAATGGATTTCGTCGAAAGGACTATAATGCTCATAGAAAACACCAAAGTCCCAACCACTAAAAACAGAGCAATGCGTTCTTTTATTTGCTCGCTTACAAAGGGCAGGGAACTGAGTAGTAGCAACCCTAGCCCATGATAAAACAGATAACGAGTGGCAATCATATAGCTCGCTAGAGAATCTTCCGAAAGCTTAGTTTGCAATGCATGACTTCCAAGGGCGCCAAAGAGCACACCTAAGAACAAAAAAACACTTCCAAAAACAACAGCTGTTAACAATTTCATTTGATTTTTTAAAATTTATTGTTTATCTAAAATAGATTAATTTTATTTATATTTATACATTGATTATAAATAATTTTTTAACTAAAAATATGAAAAATAATGATATTTTTCAATTAGATGGCATCGATAAAATATTGCTCAACGGATTGACACAAGATGCACGAATGTCAATTAACCAGCTGTCAAAAAAAGTAGGAATTTCTGGTGCAGCAGTTCACCAACGTTTAAAAAAATTGGAACGTGCTGGTCTCATACAAGGTTCACAGATCAACATAAACCCCAAACGTCTAGGGTATACGACCTTGGCCTTTGTGGGAATTTACCTCGATAAGGCCATGAACAATCCTGCTGCTGTAGCGCAATTAAGAAAAATTAATGAAGTGATCGAATGCCATTACACTACGGGGAACTGGAGTATTTTGGTGAAAATATTGTGCCGAGATAATGAACATCTCATGTTTTTACTCAACAATCAGATTCAAAAAATTTCAGGAATTTCACGCACCGAAACGTTTATCTCTTTAGAACAACAAATTGCTCGTCAAATTGAGCTTTAGTCACGACTACTGGCCATCACTCTGAAAATAAGATACATTAATGTGGCTAAAGAGCCTATGGCGGCCACCACATAGGTTCTAGCCGCCCATTTTAGGGCATCTTGTGCCACGTCCAATTCTTGCTGACTAACCATATTTTTACGTTTGAGCCACACTATGGCTCTCTGGCTAGCATCATATTCGACTGGGAGTGTTATAAAGCTAAAAAGCGTTCCCATACCAAACAAGACCACACCAATAACGGCGACTGTTTGTCCGAGTGCCATGCTTTGTGAGAGAACCAATCCTCCAAAAATCATCCACATGGATAAACCTGAAGCCAAGCTTACCATTGGGACTAAGGTGGAACGCATTTGCAACCACTCGTAGCCTATTTTGTGCTGAACAGCATGTCCGCATTCGTGTGCAGCAACGGCTGCAGCAGAAGCGGTTGCCTTAGAATAGACCCCCTCACTTAAATTGACTGTTTTCGTCTTGGGATTGTAATGATCGGTTAACAGCCCTGGAGTAGAAACTACTTTTACATCTCTAATTCCATGATCCAACAACATTTGTTCGGCAATTTCTTTTCCCGACAAGCCATTGCGTAAACTGATTTGAGAATATTTTTTAAACTTCCGCTTTAGGGTATTGCTGACTAAAGCACTAACGATAGCAAATATTGCAATTACAAGATAATATCCAGTCATGGTAAAAAATTTTATTTGTATTTCACTTTATAATATAAAATAACTAGCAAAAGTGATGCCGTAACGATATTTGACACAATGACAGCTATGCTCTCTATTAGTATGCCGTAAATTTCCCATAAAATGACACCTGAAAACATGACCAAATACATGGTTAAAGAAACTCCATCGGCGGTCTTATACTTCCATAATTTATATAATTGAGGCACAAACGATGAGGTGGTCAGCGCGGCGGCAATAAGACCGATGAATTCTACATACATTTAGCCAACAATATTGATTATTTTACCAGGCACGACAATCACTTTTTTTGGCGATCGTCCTTGCAACTGCTTTTTTGTTTGAGCATCTTCCAAAATAATAGCTTCAATTTCTTTTGGACTCAGGTCTAGGTCAAACTCGCGTGTAAAACGCATTTTACCGTTAAAGGACACTGGATAATTTTTAGTGCGCTCTACCAAATAATTTTCATTCACTAGTGGAAAACGCTCTTGACTAACCGACCCTTGGTGTCCAAGCAATGACCACAACTCTTCCGAAAGATGCGGTGCAAAAGGAGAAAGCAAAATAACCAATGGTTCTAAGATTTGTCGATGATGACATTTTTGGGCAGTCAAGTCATTGACACAAATCATAAAAGCACTTATGCAAGTATTGAAGGAAAATTGTTCAATGTCTTCTGTGATTTTTTTAATCGTACGGTGTAAAACTTTGAAATCCTCAGCAGAAGGAGTGTCATCACTTACAAAAAATGCTTCTTGCTCATGAAAAAGCTTCCACGTCTTTTTAATAAAAGAATGTACGCCAGATATCCCAGCGGTATTCCACGGTTTCGCTTGCTCTATAGGCCCCAAAAACATTTCGTACATCCGTAAAGTATCCGCCCCATAGGCCTGACAAATTTGATCTGGATTGACCACATTAAATTTGGATTTGGACATCTTTTCTACTTCTCGTCCCACTTTATAAACCCCTTCTTCCAGCACAAAATGAGCCTTAGAAAAATGGGAGTGCTGCTTTTTTAGCGCTTCGCAATCTAATTCGTCTTGAGAACTGACAAGAGTGATATCTACACGTATAGGCTCTACGTCATGTCCTTCTATTAAACCTTTAGACAAATAGTCATCTGTCCCTTTTTTGCGATAAACAAAAGCAGATGACCCAAGTATCATCCCTTGATTAATCAGTTTTTTTGCATATTCGTTGACTGGCAAGTGCCCGAGATCGAACAGGAATTTTTGCCAAAATCGCGAATATAATAAATGGCCCGTAGCATGTTCACTTCCGCCGAGGTATAGATCGACATCGCGCCAGTAAGCTGCAGCTTGCTCAGAGACAAATTTTTTATCATTTTGAGGATCCATATAACGGTAAAAATACCATGAACTGCCCGCCCATCCCGGCATAGTGTTCATCTCTAATGGGAAAACTGATTGATGATCAATTTGGTCGTTTGACACCACCTTCTCTTTGGTAACATCCCAGGCCCAATTGGTAGCATTTCCAAGTGGCGGTGCGCCATCGGCTGTAGGTAAATAATTTTCTACCTTCGGAAGGACTAAAGGCAAGTTTTCTTCTTTAAGGGGTTGCGGCCAACCGTTTTTATAATACATGGGAATGGGTTCTCCCCAATAACGCTGGCGACTAAATATAGCATCACGTAAACGGTAATTGATATTGGTCTCTCCTAGATTTTCTCTTTCTAAATAAGCGCAGACTTCTTTCATTGCCTCTTGGTATTCTAAACCGTTTAAAAAGCCTGAATTACAGAGCTTCACCCCTCCGCCTTTTTCTGTGAAGGCCGCTTGAGAAATATCCGTATCGGCGAAAATGTTTTTGATAGGGATATCAAAATGTTGAGCAAAAGCATAATCACGTTGATCACCACAGGGAACAGCCATAACCGCACCCGTTCCATAGCCTGCTAAAACATAGTCGCCAATCCAAATGGGAATCTGTTCCTGAGTTAAAGGGTGGCGAGCATATGCCCCGGTAAAAACACCACTTATGGTTTTGACATCTGCCATCCGGTCGCGTTCCGAGCGCTGTGCTGTGGAAGCAATATACTCTTGAACCACTTGTTTCTGCTCTGGGGTTGTGATCTCTTGGACCAAATCTAATTCGGGAGCCAGTGTCATAAAAGTCACACCGTATAAGGTGTCGGGGCGCGTGGTAAAAACCTCAATATGATTTTGATGGTTTTCGATTGGAAAACGAACTAAGGCCCCTAAGGATTTGCCAATCCAATTGCGCTGCATTTCTTTGAGCGATTCAGGCCAATCAATGGTGTCTAATCCGCGCAATAGACGATCGGCATAAGCCCCTATACGCATACTCCATTGTTTCATTTTCTTTTTGGTTACTGCATGCCCTCCTCTTTCGGAAACACCGTTGACGATTTCGTCATTAGCCAATACAGTTCTTAGCTCTGGACACCAATTTACTTCCGTGTCCGAAATATAAGTCAACCGATAATCTAACAACAAACGCTGCTTTTCTTCAGGAGAAAAAGCGTGCCATTGTTCCGATGAAAATTTTGGTGTATTGGCAGCACACTCGGCATAAACACCTGCGTTTCCTTCTTTTTCAAAGACCGCAATTAGCTCATTTATGGGCAAGGCCTTGTCCTGTGTTTTGTCGTAATAGGACTGAAAGAGTTGTAAAAAAATCCATTGCGTCCAACGATAAAACTCTGGACTAGAAGTGCGGACTTCTCTACTCCAGTCGAAAGAAAACCCTAAACGGTCGAGTTGTTCTCTGTACCGATTGATGTTTGTTTTGGTCGTAACTTCCGGATGCTGCCCTGTCTGAATGGCATATTGCTCAGCGGGTAGCCCAAAAGAATCGTATCCCTGAGGATGTAAAACGTTATAGCCTTTGTGCCGTTTGTAGCGGGCATAAATATCGCTGGCAATATACCCTAGAGGGTGCCCTACATGCAGCCCCGCTCCCGAAGGATAGGGGAACATATCAAGGATGTAGTATTTTGGTTTGGAGGTCGTGTTTGACGCTTGAAAAGTTTTATTTTCCGCCCAATAGTGCTGCCATTTTTTTTCGATTTCTTGGAAATGATACCCCACGAGAATGATTTTTTAACTCCACAAAAGTAGCGTTAATGAAGGAAAGGAAAAAGTTTATTCACCGCAAGAATACATTTTGCGATGGGTTTTGTAATTTTACCTCAAAACTGCCAAAGTATTTCACATGGGATCCAAAGATAGCTTTCAAAAAAGACGTTTAATCTCCTCTTATTTTTCCGTCGTTGTCAGTATCAGTTTGGTTCTATTTTTAAGTGGCGTTTTAGGGGTTTTAATCCTTAACTCAAAAAAAGTTGCCAATCATTTTAAAGAACAAATTGCCTTTACCATTTATATCAACGACAACACCAAACCCATTGAACTCAAGCAACTACAAAAAAGTCTCAGCTTAAGAAAGGAAACAAAAAAAGTCCGATTTATTTCGAAAGAAGAAGCCGCAGCTAGCCATGCAAGTGATATCGGAGAAGATTTTATGGAATTTTTAGGTTACAATCCCCTTTTGAGTTCAATCGACGTATTCTTTTTCTCCGATTATGTTTCGCCTGCTTTTTTAGCAGAGCTAAAAGAAAATTTTGAAGCCAAGCCCTATGTCAATGAGGTTTTCTACGACCAGCCGCTTTTAGAAATTTTAAATGAAAACATTAAGAAAATTACTCAAGGGCTTATGGGCTTAAGTCTTATATTTATCATTATTGCCATTTTGCTTATCAACAGTTCTATTCGGCTGTCAATTTATTCTAAGCGATTGATAATAAAAACTATGCAATTGGTTGGAGCAACAAAGGGTTTCATTCGTCGCCCATTCATCTGGAAACATCTTCAATTAGGGTTAATCGGTGCACTTCTCGCCTCAATCGGATTGGGATATGTCATTTACGAATTAGATCTTCGTTTTCCAGAATTGCTACTCCTAAGTAATCTTATTGAACCCGCCCTTATCTTTGGTGGTATTTTAGCCATGGCACTTTTTATCACGGGGATAAGTACATTTTTTGCTACACAACGCTTTCTTAATCTTACAACCGATGCCGTAAATTAATTGCCATAGCAAAGTCTTATTGGAAATTTTGTGCCTATAAAAATCGTCAAAACATTAACTTAAATTGAAATTTGTGAAAAAAAATCCTTCCACGAAAAAGCAGTTTTTATTTCAGCCTAAAAATAATCGTTTTCTAATGCTGGCTGTTGGGGTCATCACTCTTGGTTTTATTTTAATGGCTGGCGGAGGCAGTAACGACCCTACGCAGTTTAACCCGGATATTTTTAATTTTAGACGCATTCGCCTGGCCCCCACCTTGGTCCTGATAGGATTTGGTATAGCCATGTATTCTATTCTCTTAAATGGGAACAAGAAATGAACGGATTTACGGCTTTTCTTCTAGGGGTTATTCAAGGTCTTACAGAGTTTTTACCCGTCTCTTCTAGCGGTCACCTTGAGCTAATTAAAACCCTGAGCAAGTCCACCCTATTCCCCCATGAAAGCCTTATGCTAACCCTTGTTCTTCATGCGGCTACAGCATTGAGTACTATGGTTGTCTTTAGAGAAGATATACGAACAATCGTTAGGGAAATATTGACCTTTAAGATCAATGCTTCCTTTTACTTTGCACTTTATATTGTGATTTCAATGATTCCTGCAGCCTTCGTCGGCCTGTTTTTAGAAGAAATCATCGCGTCGCTTTTTAATCAAAATACACTTTTGGTTGGCGTCATGCTCATCATCACTGGTGGGCTATTATTCTTGGCAGATCGCGCTAGAACGAGCGAAAAAAATATTTCGGCTACTTCGGCTTTCCTCCTAGGTTTAGTCCAAGCTGTCGCTATTTTACCTGGGATTTCCAGAAGTGGAGCAACCATTGCCACAGCAGTCCTTTTGGGGATTGACAAAGAAAAAGCTGCGCGTTTTTCCTTTTTAATGGTAATCCCTTTAATCTTGGGGAGTATGGCGAAAAGTCTCATGGATCCGACCCTGCTTGTCAGTAGTGACAAAAGCACTTTCTTAATTATAGGGTTTATATCCGCATTTGTGACTGGAATTATCGCTTGCCAGTGGATGATAAGGCTGGTCAAAAAGGCGCAATTAAAATACTTTAGCTACTATTGCTTTTTGATAGGGCTAATCGCCATTACATTTGCCTAAGATGATTTTTGATAAAGAAGCTTTTTTAACAGGACAAGTCTTTCTAATCGACAAACCACTTCACTGGACCTCTTTTCAGGTGGTCAACAAAATGCGTTGGCTGATTCGAAAAAACTTTGGCATTAAAAAAATTAAAGTCGGACATGCAGGAACTCTTGACCCACTTGCCACTGGGCTGTTAATCATCTGTTGTGGTAAAATGACTAAAGCCATTGCAGATTTTCAGGGACAAGAAAAAGAATACACGGGTCGTTTACAGTTAGGAGCAACCACCCCTTCCTACGATTTGGAAAGTGCTATTGACCATACTTTTCCAACAGAACACATCACAGAAACATTGATCGAAGAGGCACGTCAACAATTTGTTGGCAAAATCCAACAACGTCCTCCCCTCTTTTCTGCACTTAAAAAGGAAGGGAAGCGACTCTATGACTACGCCCGAAAAGGAGAAACTGTAGAAATTCCCTCCCGTGAAGTCTGCATTAGCAAATTTGAACTCAACACCGATAAATTTCCAGAAGTACAATTCACAGTGAGTTGCAGTAAAGGAACCTACATCAGATCTTTGGCTCACGACTTTGGGCATGCTGTCCAAAGTGGAGCGCATTTGACCCAACTCCAGCGGCAACGTATTGGAAACTTTAGCCTAGAGCAGGCCATTACACTCGATTCTTTTGAAGAGCAAGTCCTTAAAGCAAAAGACCAGCCACTGTAATAAGAGATTATCTGTTGAGATAGAAGCCTTCTCTCTTTATTGCTTATATTTGTGAGAACTTATATTCACATGAAATACAATCGCATTTTACTAAAACTAAGTGGCGAAGCCTTAATGGGCTCCAAAGCCTACGGTATTGATCCCAAGCGCATTAACGAATATGCCGAGGAAATTAAACAGCTTCATGCTAAAGGGGTTGAAATTGCGATCGTTATTGGAGGAGGTAATATTTTTAGAGGTATGGCAGGATCTAGCGAAGGCGTCGATCGGGTACAGGCCGATTATATGGGCATGTTAGCCACCGTCATGAATGGCTTAGCCCTTCAAAGTGCCTTAGAAAACATCGAAGTCCCGACCCGCTTACAGACTGCATTAAAAATTGAAGCCGTTGCAGAACCCTATATTAAACGCAAAGCCGTACGCCATTTGGAAAAAAATCGGGTAGTTATATTTAGTGCGGGCACTGGCAATCCATTTTTTACCACCGACTCTGCCGCGGTGCTTCGAGCCATTGAAATCAATGCCGATGTCATTCTAAAAGGAACACGTGTGGATGGCATTTACAATGAAGATCCAGAGAAAAATAAAGAAGCCATTAAATTTGACAGCCTATCGTTTGAAGAAGTGTTAAGACGAGGATTGAAGGTAATGGATACCACTGCATTTACGTTAAGTCAAGAGAACAAGCTTCCCATTATTGTTTTTGATATGAATACTCAAGGAAACCTCAGCAAGGTTGTCAATGGTGACAATGTTGGAACACGTGTAGACTTATAACACCAATCATTATGAACGAAGAACTTCAATTTATTTTAGACAGCACCAAAGAGAGCATGGCTAATGCCGTTCTGCACTTGGAAAATGAGTTGCTCAACATTCGCGCAGGAAAAGCCAATCCTGTCATGCTTAAAAGTGTTATGGTTGATTATTACGGCACCCCTACACCTCTTAACCAAGTTGCTAATGTCAATACTCCTGACGGACGCACCTTAAGCATTCAACCTTGGGAAAAATCCATGTTGGCAGAAATCGAAAAAGGCATAATGATAGCCAATATAGGGTTCAACCCTATGAACAACGGAGAAAGCATTATAATTAATGTGCCTCCCTTGACAGAAGAACGCCGGAGAGAATTGGTTAAATTGGCCAAATCGGAAACTGAAAACGCAAAAGTAAGTGTGCGAAATGCCAGAAAAGAGGCCAATCACGAAATTAAAAAAAGTGAAAGTTCGGAAGATGAACAAAAAAACTGCGAAATAGATGTACAAACTGCCACCGACAATTATACCCGAAAAATTGATGCCATTTTAGCCGCAAAGGAAAAAGAAATTATGACGGTATAATTGGGCCCATTTAGAGGCACCCTTGGTATGAAAAGAAAAAATAACTGGCATTTTTGGGAGGGCTTAGCCCGTTTAATTCTCCGCAATAGAATAGCCCTGATTTTAATGCTTATTGGCATAACTACCTTTTGGGTTTCTCAGTGGCAATATATGCGATTTACCTTTACCGAGGCAAATTTGCTGCCAGACAATCACCCTCAAAACATTCGCTACAATGACTTCCTCTCTCTCTTCGGGGAAGAAGGGAGCGTTCTGGTCATTGCTGTTCAAGATTCTACCTTTTTTACCACAGAAAAATTAACGGCTTGGAAAGAGCTCGGCGAAACACTCAGTGCTTTCAATGAGATCGATTATGTGCTATCGATTGATCAAATCAAAGAATTAGTCAAAAACAAACAAAAGAAAAAATTCACCCTTGAACCGGCACTTTCTGAAATTCCGCAGGGAAATAAGGCAATCGAACGCTTCAAACAAAAGCTTTTTTTAGAACTCCCTTTTTACGAGAATTTGCTGTTTAATCAATCAACCGAAACGATTCGAATGGCAATTTACATGAAACAAGAGGTAGTGAATAGTGCCAAGCGAAAAGATTTTGTCTTCAAAACGTTTATCCCACTTATGGATAAATTTGAAAAAGACAATTCGATTAAGGTTTATCGTTCAGGAATGCCTTATATCCGAACACTTAATGCTCAAAATATTGTCGATGAAATTGGAATGTTTGTGTTTGCGGCTATGGGGGTCACTTCACTCATATTCTTTCTCTTTTTCCGCTCGGTTCGCGCCACTTTTATCTCTATGATTGTTGTTTTGATTGGTGTGGCCTGGGCACTGGGGACCCTTGGTTTATTGGGTTATGAAATTACCGTTTTAACCGCTTTAATCCCTCCTCTAATCATTGTGATCGGTATTCCCAATTGCATCTTTTTAATCAATAAATACCAACAAGAGATCGCCAAGCACGGGAATCAAGTTAAATCGCTACAACAAGTCATTGTCAAAATTGGTAATGCGACCTTGATGACCAACTTGACAACAGCCTCCGGTTTTGCAACTTTTATTTTAACCAATAGCAAACTTCTCAAAGAATTTGGTATCGTGGCTTCAATCAACGTTGTAGGGATATTTGTCTTGTCGCTATTAGTCATCCCGATTGCCTATAGTTTTATGGCTTTACCCAAGAAAAAGCACCTCAATCATTTAAAAAACAAAAGCATCGATCGCTTTGTCAAATGGATGGAAAGCAAAGTTCGTTACCGCCGTATAAACACCTATGTCCTATCGTTGATTGCATTAGTGGCTAGCATCATTGGCATTTATATGATTGATATCTCGGGGAGTATTCTAGAAGACATGCCAAAAAAGCAATCCTTTTTTCAAGATATTCTCTTTTTCGACAAAGAGTTTGACGGTATTGTTCCTCTGGAAATTTTGATCGACACAAAACGAAAAGACGGCGTTTTAAAACTCTCTACCCTAAAACGGATGGAACGGCTGAATCAAAGCATTAATAATATTCCAGAATTGTCTGCACCAACCTCGGTTGTCAATGCTATTAAATATGCTAAGCAGGCCTATTACAATGGCAATCCAAATTACTATGCCTTGCCCTCTGCACAAGAAAATAGATTTATTCTCTCCTATTTTGATCGCTCTGGAAATAGCGACGACAACCTGCTGGCTAATTATGTCGATAACACGGGGCAATATGCACGAATGACCACATTTATGACCGACATCAACACTAACCGAATGGAAGAAATCCAGGAGGAGCTAAAACGAGAGATTGCAAAAATATTTCCTGAGGAACGCTATGCTGTAAGCTTAACAGGAAAAGCCCTTTTGTTTTTAGATGGCACTAAATATTTAATCAAAAACCTCGTGCTTTCCCTCTGTTTAGCCATTTTTTTAATTGCTTTATTCATGGCCTATCTGTTCCGTTCTTTGAAAATGATCATCATCTCGCTCATCCCTAACCTTCTTCCATTGCTTATCACTGCAGGAATGATGGGCTTTTTAGGGATTCCTCTAAAACCATCTACCATCTTGGTCTTTAGTATCGCCTTTGGGATTTCGGTCGATGACACCATTCATTTTTTGGCCAAATACCGCCAAGAACTGATTGAATCAAAATGGAAAATCCAACGCTCGGTCTATGCCGCCTTAAAAGAAACTGGCGTAAGCATGTTCTATACCTCCATAGTTTTATTTTTTGGATTTTCAGTTTTTATGAGCTCTGAATTTGGCGGAACAGTCGCATTGGGAGGGCTAATTTCTATGACCCTTTTGTTTGCAATGCTGGCCAATTTGATCCTTTTACCCTCTTTACTGATCTCACTTAAGGATACTGTGGCAAATGAAGAAGTCTTAAAAGAACCCAAAATTCAAATCATTGCGCCATCTGAAAAGGATAAAGCCAGTCTCGGAAAATAAAATAAATCAGCGGGGATACCTTATCTTTGCGACAAATTTGAAATCATGCTAGTAAAACTAAAAGCATTATTCGCATCTACACCTTCAGGACAAGAGGTTACTGTCAGAGGATGGGTAAGAACTTTTCGCGCCAATCGCTTTATCGCATTAAACGATGGCTCTACAATAGAAAACATTCAATGTGTTGTTGATTTTGACACCTTTGATGACACTGTTCTTAAACAAATTTCTTCTGGGGCCGCACTAAAAATTACGGGGCTATATGTTGAGAGTCAAGGAAAAGGTCAAAAGGCAGAAATACAAGTAGAGCACCTCCAGGTTTACGGCACAGCAGACCCTGACACCTACCCGATTCAGCCCAAAAAGCACAGTTTTGAATTTTTACGTGAAAAAGCACATCTACGCATTCGTACAGCAACTTTTAGTGCCGTAATGCGCGTTCGGGCGGCATTGGCTTTTGGGGTGCATGAATTTTTTAAAAATCAAGGTTTTCACTATATCCATACGCCCATCATCACCGGGAGCGACGCCGAAGGTGCCGGTGAAATGTTTAGGGTAAGTGCACTCGATCCTAAAAACCCACCCTTAAACGACAAGGGAGAAGTCAATTATACTCAAGACTTTTTTGGAAAGGAAACCCACCTAACCGTTTCGGGCCAGTTAGAAGCTGAAACTTACGCCATGGGACTGGGGGAAGTCTATACTTTTGGACCCACCTTTCGTGCTGAGAACTCTAACACTACCCGACATCTGGCGGAATTTTGGATGATTGAGCCGGAAATGGCCTTTTACGATCTAGACGACAATATGGATCTAGCCGAAAAATTCATCAAAGCGGTCTTAAGCTATATTCTAGACAACTGCGGTCAAGACTTAGCCTTCCTAGACGAACGCTTCAAAAAAGAAGAAAGCACTAAACCGCAAGTCCAACGGTCTGAAATGGGGCTAATAGAAAAAATTAAGTTTGTCGTAGATAACGAATTTAAACGCCTAAGCTATACCGAAGCCATTGACATCTTAAAAAACAGCAAGCCCAATAAAAAGAAGAAATTCAAATTTCCCATTGACGAATGGGGGGCCGATTTACAAAGTGAACACGAACGCTATCTGGTTGAAAAGCATTTTAAAACACCTGTTATTTTATTTGATTACCCTGCCAAAATCAAAGCCTTTTACATGCGCATGAATGAGGATGGCAAAACTGTTCGTGCCATGGATATTCTTTTTCCTGGCATTGGTGAAATGGTTGGCGGTTCTCAACGTGAAGAACGCTTAGATGTATTAAAAGAACGCATTACGGCCATGGGGATTGAAGAAGAAGAACTTTGGTGGTATCTTGACCTTAGAAAATTTGGAACGGCCCCACACAGTGGTTTTGGCCTTGGGTTTGAGCGGTTGGTTCTATTTGCGACGGGTATGGGAAACATACGCGACGTTATCCCGTTCCCGCGCACACCACAAAATGCCTCGTTTTAAAATACACGGAAGTTTTCTTATCTTACAATAAGACTCCATATCGTTATGCTTAAACAACAACTTCAACTCAAACTGTCACAAAAGCTGTCTCCTCAACAGATTCAGCTGATGAAGTTGATTCAACTCCCCACCCTCGACTTTGAACAACGTTTACAAAACGAACTAGAAGAAAATCCAGCGCTTGAAAGTGGAAAAGAAGACGTGGCTATGGATGATCCTCTCGATACAGAATTTGACGATAATTCAGAAGTTATCGATACACAAGATATCGATATAGATGCTTATTTGAGTGATGATGAAATCCCCACCTACCGCCTCAATACAAACAATTACAGTGCCGATGACGAGGACAAAAGAACCCCTATTTCTGGTGGGATTAGTTTTCACGAAAATCTCATCGCACAGATTGGGTCGCTCATCCTTACAGAAGAAGAAAGGCGTATGGCGGAATTTATCATTGGAAGCTTAGATGAAAGTGGCTACTTAAGAAGGTCTATTGATGATCTGATCGATGATTTGGCCTTTACACAAAGTACAATGGTTACTGCAGATGAACTCGAAACTGTCTTGGAAAAAATACAAGAATTGGATCCCCCAGGAGTAGCTGCTCGATCGCTTCAAGAGTGTTTATCACTGCAACTTAAGAGAAAAGAAACAAGTGTAGATCTATTGATGGCACGCAAAATAATTGATGAGGCCTTTACGCTTTTCTCAAAAAAGCACTACACGAAAATGCAAGAAAAATTTGATGTAGATGAAAAATTACTCAAACAAGGTCTTGACGAAATAGAAAAGCTCAATCCTAAGCCTGGCGGAGCAATATCGGGTATTTTTCAAAATACGCATATTGTTCCAGACTTTATACTAACAATTGAAAATGGTGAAATTAATGTCACGATCAATCGAAGAAATGCTCCACAACTTCACGTTTCGCCAGCCTATAACGAAATGTTACTTGGCTATAAAGAGGCGAGTAAAAAATCGAAATCACAGAAAGAAGCTGTTCAATTCATCAAACAGAAGTTAGATGCTGCACAGTGGTTTATCGATGCCATACAGCAACGCTATCAAACCCTTGAGCTCACCATACAAGCGATTGTTGAATATCAATATGATTATTTTTTTACTGGCGATGAAAAGGCCTTAAAACCGATGATTTTAAAAGATATTGCCGAAAAAATACAAATGGATATTTCTACTATTTCAAGGGTCGCAAACAGTAAGTATATCGATACACCCTATGGGACTAAACTTTTAAAAACATTTTTTTCAGAGTCCTTAACCAATGCCAAAGGAGAAGAAGTGTCTACTTTAGAAATAAAAAAGATCTTAAAAAATCTGATTGAAGAGGAAAATAAAAAAAAGCCCTTGGCCGACAATGCCCTCTCTAAAGCCCTAGAGAAAAGAGGTTATCATGTGGCTCGCAGAACAGTTGCTAAGTACCGCGAACAGATGAACTATCCGGTTGCCCGTTTGCGTCGAGAATTATAAAATATAAAAAATCATCCCTATTTGGACAGGATAAATGTGCGGACGACGACCATCGGCGGTAATTACCGCGTTTTTCAAAAAAGGGGTAATCCCATATTCTAAACGGAGATTCCAAGTATTAAACCCAGCTGAAAGGGAGAACGAATGTTGTATGGGTGCTAACTGATCGGATACTGAAAATGGAGACCCGAAAAAGGGATTATAGCGACCACCAAACTGGTAACTTAGTCGATATCCGAGATAAATTCGCCAAAAAGCGTGTTCTTCGGGGGTTGACGTTCGCCAGCGAAATTCGACTGGAAGCTGAATTTGATGATAGGAAAAGACATTTCTCAGTGAAAGATTATTGGTAGGTAAAGTATAAACGAGCTCTCCCTGCTTCTCTCTAAGGTTAAGATTATTAACCAAACGCATAAAGCCATAACCCAAGCCAATAGCGACGGCTTTGTCGCCTTTGGGAGTCAAGGGCAGGTCGTTTAGGTAACCGAGGTGAATGCTTCTTGAAAAGCCATTTTGTTCAAATCCAGAAATGGAATTGCGCTGTATCGGAAAATTGATATCGATATAAAACTGGTCTTCCTTATAGCTTATGGAAGCATCTTCTTGGGCATAGAGATGTCCTGAAGAAAACACAAAAACGAAAATTATCAGATAGCGCATTGTACGAAGTTACACTTTTGAGAAAAGTTTTGTAAAAAAAAAGCATCCCGAGGGATGCTTTTTTTAATTATCAAAATGATTAATCTAAGTTTTGAGTATAATCCCCCACACGTGTCGTGTAGTTGATTTTTAAGGCATTGACTTTTCTCAATTCTTGTTTGATGTCTGTGATCAAGCCCATATTTGTTTCACCATCGACCTTAAGTGCGGTGGTTAAAACATTTTGTAATTCTTGACGTTTTGATGCGCGTTCGGCTAAGACAAAAGCCGCAACATCACCAACATCAGCAAATTTATCGTTCAATTGAATTCGAGCTTGAGTTCCATACTTATCGGTATATCGACTCGATGGCTTGCCCGCGTAAATGTACATCACGCGATCTTTTTTATCCAATTTTTGAATTTGGTCAGCAGCAGGCAACGAGTTTTGTACCATCAAAGTACTGTCGCGCATTACGGTAGCCACCATAAAGAAAAACAAAAGCATGAAAACAATATCTGGGAGTGATGCCGTTGAAATGGCCGGTAAATCGCCTCCTTTTTTCTTTTTAAATTTAGACATACTTCAATGTTTTAGTTGGTTTTAGTTGGCTCAGCTTCAGATAATTTTTGTGGATACATTGCCTTAACTTCATCCAATTTTGGCTTTAGCTTTGCTTTTTCATCGAGTGAAGTTCGTGGATCATTGTAACGTTTTTGCGCTTCACGATAAGTTAAGCCTGCCATTGGGTTTAAGGCTGCAAATTCACGATCGCGTAAGTCATTATAGGCAGCAACCAATTCATTTTGAATAGAAATGTAAACCTTGTAAGAGGTTTCGCGATTGTTTTTTAAAGAGATAATCGCTTTTTCTGGGTTATCGGAAGAAGAAGGGTCTTTTTTGCCTTTGCAATACGCGCAGGCTTCTTCTCCTTGACCACCTCCATTATCTAAAAAGTCAATCGCTGCTTGACGCAAATCATTCAATTCCATGAGTTCCTCTTCAACCAAAAGACGATTATCTTTATTGACCACAACGGTAAAAATATTACGTTGTTTAATCACTGGTGGATCGACGATTTCGTCTGTTGGCGGCAACTTACGATTAATTCCAGAATCGGTTTCAATAGTAGTAGTCACCAAGAAAAAAATCAAAAGCAAGAATGCGATGTCAGCCATCGATCCAGCATTAACCTCAGGGGCTGCTCTTTTAGCCATAATTTTATCTGTTTAAAATTCGTTTTACACCAGAATAAGCCATCGCTGCAACAGCAATAAAGGCTAAGTAATAAAACACACGGATACCCGTTTCAACCCAACGCGCACCAGAAGCGGAAAGAACTTCACCGTCTTTGAGGGGGGTTTCCACGCCCGAAGATAATGAAAAAGCTAGTCCGACGACGACCACTAAAAACCCTACTGAAATGAGTGCTTTTTTTAATTTTTCTTTGTTTCCAAATAAATTGAGAAGAGAAAAAATAAGGGTCGCAGCAATCGATATGATTAGAATAAGTTGTGCAATGGATATGAGCGGTGAAACAGTTCCATAGTCGCCCATGGACGCCGCCATTTTTATTTCATCGTCACCAGCACCAATGATTCTTAAGAGGAAAAAAATTCCGAGAACCCCCAGTAGGCCAGCACCGATTTTTGTTATTTTTTGTACGTTCATAATCTACAATGTTTTAAATGAAGGGTTTACTTCTTGTGTGCCACAAGGATGTCAACTAAGGTGATTGAAGCATCTTCCATGTCGTTAACAATACCATCAATTTTTGCGACTATGTAGTTATAAAATATTTGAAGAATAATGGCCACTACAAGACCGAATACTGTCGTTAAAAGGGCCACTTTAATCCCTCCTGCAACCAATGAAGGCTGCATGTCTCCAGCGGCTTCAATTTTATCAAAGGCTTGGATCATCCCGATAACCGTTCCCATGAACCCAAGCATTGGTGCCAAGGCGATAAAGAGTGAAATCCAAGAAACGTTCTTTTCAAGTTGTCCCATTTGAACTCCTCCGTAGGCAACCACAGCTTTTTCAGCGCTTTCAACACCTTCATCCATACGGTCTAAGCCTTGGTAAAAAATAGACGCTACAGGTCCTTTAGTGTTTCGGCAAACTTCTTTTGCAGCCTCAACGCCACCACTCGAAAGGGCCTCTTCAACACCATCGGTTAATTTTTTTGTGTTTGTTGAAGCTAAATTTAAAAAGATGATTCTTTCAATTGCTATTGCTAATCCTAAAATCAAACATATTAAAACAATCCCCATGAAACCAGGACCTCCTTCAATAAAACGTTTTTTCAATTCTTGTGTGAATGATGCAGCTTCTGCTGGTGCCTCGGCTTGATCTTCATCTTGCAGCACCGTCGATACTGTAAGATTAGTTAAGCTAGTTGTATTAGCATTGGCAGAAAAAGAAGCCATAAAAATGCTCATTACAAGGGAAACGAATAATTTTCTCATTTTGATAATTTTTGTTCTAAGTATTTAAGGGTTTAAAGATAAAAAAAAATATGGTTTAACATAATTTTTAAGACAGCCTTGACTATTTTTTATCTCCCTATACTTGGCAATTGGATGGCCAAAAACAATTGGTGGGCATTTAAATTGAGTTGAGAGAATTGATTCGCTCCGAAGGAATCGTAGGCATAACCTACGGTATATATGCCTTTTAACTTAATTGCCGTTTGAATAGAAACGATTGATCCTGTTCTAAAAGCCAATCCAAAATCGAAGGTGTTCCTGTAGGAGCCAATCATACCGACGTCGGTTACTGCTTTTATGCCTTCAGCTTTGCGGTAAATAAAATTCGGTTGGATATGAACATCTTCATTCACTGCAAATTTTGTTCCTGCCGCAAGATATATGTGAACACGATCTCTCGCCTGAATGGCAATATCCTCATCCCTTTTCGTGTTGAACAATCTTGGAATAGAGGCCGAAAGCCAGAAATTTGATTTCCTATAGAGAAAGCCCATGCCCACATTAGGATTGAAACGACTGAGTGCCTTCTTTGTAGGATCGGCCTCAGACGCATAAGCACTGAGTTCGGAAGGGTCAGTGCGATAAGAACCCCCTCCAGCTTTAAGGCCAAGAAAAAGATAAGACTCATCTTCTAGGGTGAGTCGATAGGAGAAGTCTATCATGATCAGGGCTTGTTTTTCAACAAAGATTTGATCGGAGATGACCGATAGACCAAGCCCAACGTTTTTTCCCCTTTCCGAAGAGTAGGCTAAAGCCATTGTTTTGGGCGCTTGAGAAACGCCACTCCACTGGTTTCGCGACGAAAATAAAAAAGATTGCCCACCGTCTGCCCCAGCATAGGCTGGATTAATCAAATTCATCTGATAGGTGTTTAATGAAAAATAGGCGTCCTGCTGGGCCAACAAACCCAGAGGGAATAAAACGAGATAAATAAAAATATTCTTCATTTTTTTAGCGGGTTAAATAGAGCCATCCTTGGTAATCAACTTGCCCATTTTGATTAAAATCAATTAAATAATAGTAACTCCCTTCTGGTAATGGTTTGCTTTTAGACTGTCCATCAAAACTGTTTTGATAAAAACGCACGTTATAGATCAGTTGGCCAGAACGAGAATAAATCCATACTTCATTATTAGGATAGCGCAAGAATATGTCATCTTTCCAAAGATCGTTTACACGATCCCCATTGGGAGAAAAGAAGTTATTCAGTTTAAAGTTCAGCGATTTAAAATCACGTGGAGCATCCGATGAATCATTGGGATCATTGCCAGCGTTGAGCTCATCAAAATTAGAGAATCCATCACCATCGGAGTCGTTATAAGGATCATTATTTTTCTCGTCCATTTCATCGTTCACACCATCGGAATCGGAGTCTAGATTTCTTGGTTCATAGGCATCAAAAATACCATCACCATCGCGGTCGTCATCTGTTGGATCCAGGTTATTATTAGCATCTTCATTCAATGAATTAATACCGTCCCCGTCGTCGTCGAGGTCTTTGTAGTTTGGAATCCCGTCGCCATCAAGATCCAGTGCTAATTCGGCGTAGGTTGTCGCACTGGCATCTACCTCAACTAAGGTTGGGATCCCGTCATTATCGTCGTCGGTATCCAGATAATCGTAAATACCATCACCATCAAAATCAACAGTGTAATTTGCCTCTGCTCCTAGCTCGTAAAGTGTTGGTACGCCATCGCCATCATCGTCTGCATCGAGATAGTCTGGAATACCATCCTGATCTGAGTCGAGGGCATCAAAAGGATTACCATCGAAGTTGGAATCGGGCTTTTCGTCACTAGTTAGGATTCCATCGCCATCATCGTCGATATCAAAATAGTTTGGAAGCCCATCGCCATCGGTATCGAGGGCATCTTCTGGATTGAAATCTTGGTTGGGATCGGGCGATTCAAATTCGGTGTAAATACCATCATTGTCATCGTCGGGATCTAGGTAATTCATAATTTCATCGTTGTCGAAGTCGTTAGAGATCTTTTTCGATTTGTTCGCCCCAGTGGTTTCATAAACACTGTAAATATGATCCCCATCGTCATCTGGATCAATAGGATTGATCAAACCATCGGCATCGGTGTCTGAAGAAATTCGTCGGCGATCAAAATCAGCCAGAGGAACTTTTTCAGTGTCAAGTGACATCACATTTTCTTGGCCTGGAGCTACGGTTAGATTAGTGTCTGAGACCGGTAAAGGAACACGTTTGTCACCATAGGTCGTGTTGACATATCCTACTAGAACCTCATAAACACCATCTTTATTGCTGTCTCTGATTTCATTGGCTTCTGGCGGATCAATAAAGGCTAGGTAGCCTTCTCCTAGATTTAATTGCTCATTCTTTTTAGTAGACGCTGGTTTTGGCTCTCCCGACTTAATGGTAAACTGCTTAGCATCGGCACCTCCTGTCACTTTCTTTCTAATCTTCCATTTCCCCACCCCTTTGAGTTTAATTTTAGCCGGACTTACTGTGTTTTTAGAAGTAATCCCAAAGAACATATTCACATTATAAAACTCATAAATGGTAATGAATTGGTGTTCTCGCCAATCAATAACGCCATCATTGTCATCGTCAATGTCTTCATTATTCCCAATACCGTCTTGGTCTATGTCACGTGATTCGGTACCGTCTTTAGGGAATTGGTCGATTGTGTCTTGGACGCCATCTCCATCATCATCTGTATCGGCATTGTCTCCAATTCCGTCAAAATCTGTATCGAGCGACTCATTGGGATCACTTGGGAAAGCGTCTTCTCCGTCGATGACTCCGTCGTTGTCACTGTCTTGGTTATTAGGGTCAGATCCTGTTGTGACTTCTTTCCCATCTCTTAGGCCATCACCATCAGAATCGGGATTTGTAGGATCTGTTCCTAAAATAAGTTCTTGGGCGTCGGATAGCCCATCATTGTCATCATCGTTATCGTTGTTGTCTCCAATGCCATCACCATCCGTATCAACCGATTCTGTTGGATCAAGAGGGAATTGATCTGTTCCGTCATTGCTTTGGTCTTGATCGGTGTCTTCAGATAATGGGTTGGTTCCTAAATCGATTTCTTCAGCGTCGCCTAGATTGTCGTTATCGGAATCAGGGTTAAGGGGATTGGTGTTTAAATTCACTTCTTCCGCATCAGAAAGACCGTCGTCGTCACTGTCAGGATTAAACGGATCGGTGCCTATATTTACCTCTTGAGTATCGAGCAGAGTGTCA
>JBMZTS010000004.1:0-38184 GCA_049623905.1 Flavobacteriaceae bacterium | reverse complement strand
CCATTAACACTACCCTTGATTCGCACAAAGAAGAATTGTCACAAGGAATAAACAACTTAAAGCGTAAATCGATCATGGATGGCCTTGGGCGAGCGGCAAGTGAATACCGCAATACCATCTATGACAAAAGCTTTTCGGGAAAAAAACAGCACCTTACAAAGGTAGAGCTTTTACAATTTATCGCTTTGGCCTTAGACTATCTCGATCAGTCTATTGATAAAAACAAGCGACAGGACGGGCTCTACCACGCCTACAACCTCATGGAGCTTAAAAACGAAAAGGAAGTTGAAATTTCTTATCTCCCTGAAATGTTAGAGGGGCAAGTTGCCGTCTTGAGTTCGGGCTATCTCTCGACAAGTGAAAGTGTCGCCGTTCTCGACAGCCTTAAGGCAAGTGCTCTTTTCAGAGAAGATCAGTACAGCTATATTCTTTATCCCAATAAAACCCTCTCGCGCTTTGTAGATAAAAACACTATTCCAAAAGAAAAAGCAGAAAAATCAAAACTTCTACAAACTCTTGTGGCAGATGGGAACAGGCAAATTTTAACGAAAGATTGCCGTGGAGTCTACCATTTCAATGGGAATTTTAACAATGTCAATCATCTCATATCGGCTTTAGCCGATTTACCTGAGCAATACCGCGAACAAGCGGAACACGAAAAAGAAGGCATCTGTGCACTTTATGAGACCGTCTTTGATCACAAATCATTTACTGGTCGTTCGGGTACGTTCTTTGGATACGAGGGGCTAGGCTCCATCTATTGGCACATGGTTTCCAAATTATTACTGGCAACCTATGAAGTGACGCAAAAAGCCCTAGACGCTCACGAAGATCAAGGGTTGATTGGGCGCTTATACGATCACTATTTTGAAATCAATGCGGGAATTGGAGCCCACAAATCCCCTGAATTATACGGGGCATTTCCAACCGATCCTTATTCGCATACCCCAGGTGGAAAAGGGGCGCAACAACCAGGAATGACAGGCCAAGTAAAAGAAGATATCATCAGTCGTTTTGGAGAGTTAGGCCTTCGTGTAGAAGACGGGAAATTGCGTTTTGATGTGCAAATTCTTCGTGACTCAGAATTTTTGAGTCAAGCACAAACCTTCAATTATATCGACGTAAAAGGAAAAGAACAAAGCATCAACATCGCACAGGGAAGCCTTGCCTTTACCTATTGTCAAGTTCCTGTGGTGTATTCAAAAAATGGGACTGTTGGGCTTGATCTTCATTTGAGTTCTGGAGAAATTGTGGCCTTTGACACGCTGGAAATTGACAGCGAAAATACACAACAGTTATTTGGACGGACCAATCATATTGAAAAAATAATGGTCTCAATCTCTAAAAAAGCTTAAATGATGCAGCGACTGATCCCCTTTTTCACTTTTGTGCTTATACTGGGGATTAGTATATCCTTTTCAGGCTGTCAGCCCGAGAGGACAACCGATAAAACAGCGGCTGAAATTTTAGGCAATCCCGACTATAGAGGGATCTCTTACGGAGGGTATCGGGAAAAAAGTCGCCAAATACAGCCCAGCATAGAGGAGATACGTTCAGATTTAGAAATTTTAAATGCCCTAGGCATTAAAGTACTGCGGACGTACAACCTACAGTTTGATTTTGCTGCCAATGTGCTCAAGGTCATACGCGCTCTAAAGGCTGAAAACTCAGAATTTGAAATGTATGTTATGCTCGGCGCATGGATCGATTGTGAAGGAGCATGGACGGCACAGCCCAACCATGAAAAGGAGGACTTTGAAAACAATAGTTCTGAAATTGAAAAAGCCGTCAGATTAGCGAATGACTATTCCGATATCGTTAAGATCATATCGGTCGGTAATGAAGCGACCGTCCATTGGGCAACACCTTACTTCGTTCATCCAAGGGTTATTCTTAAATGGGTCACCCATCTTCAAACACTAAAAAAAGAGGGGCAATTGCCCCCCCAGCTATGGATTACAAGTTCCGACAATTTTGCCTCTTGGGGAGGTGGAGACACAGCTTATCATGTTCCTGAACTCAATGCACTTATCCAGGCGGTAGATTATGTGTCTATGCACACCTACCCTTTTCACGATACACACTACGACCCAAGCTTTTGGGAAATGGCAGTTGAGAAAGGCCAACGACAAGGGGATACAAAAAAAGCAAGGGTTGAAGCCGCGATGGAAAGCGCTACAGGCCATGCCATTAGTCAATACCAAAGTGTCCAAGCTTACCTCGACGGTTTGGGTATAAATAAACCCATCCATATTGGAGAAACAGGCTGGGCAACACAAGATGATCGCCTCTTTAACGCCCAAGGCTCTGGGGCGGCAGACGAATACAAACAGGCGCTGTATTACAATAAAATAAATCTTTGGGCCGATAAAAATAAGGTCAGTTGCTTTTATTTTGAAGCCTTTGATGAACACTGGAAAGTGGTAACAAACCCCAACGACCCTGAAAATCATTTTGGCCTTTTCACCCGCGAGGGCAAAGCCAAGTATGCCTTATGGGAAAAAGTAGATGCGGGCGTATTAAAGGGGTATTCTAGAGACCAAAACCCTGTAGAAAAAACCTTCAACGGGGATGAAGCTGCGCTTTGGACAACAGTCAACCAACCTAAAAGTAAAAAACAATGAAAATAAGTCAACTCTTCAGTGTTGTTTTAACTCTCTTTTGCCTGCTCAGTTGCGCCACCCCTTCGGTTGATGTGGTTAGTACTAATGGGCGTTCTCTTATGGTCGGAGGCCTTCCCTACCTGATCAAAGGGATTTGTTACCACCCCGTCCCACAAGGGAGACGTGAAAGAAGCTTCGCCCAACTTGATGACGATTTGCGTCTAATGAAAGAAGCTGGTATCAACACAATAAGAGTTTATGCTCCAATAGACGACCTCGAGGTCTTAGATAAAATCCATGCGGCAGGACTCAAAATTATCATGGGATTTGGATACAATCAAAACGGCTTTTATGATATTTTCTCGGGAACAGTTATCGACTATGTCAAAACATATAAAGATCACCCTGCCATTTTGCTGTGGGAGCTAGGCAACGAATACAACTATCATCCCGAATGGTTTGGTGGAGACATTAAAACGTGGTATCAAGCCCTTAATGCAACCGCAGAGCGTATTCACCAAATTGATGCCAATCATCTTGTGGCAACGGCTCATGGAGAACTGCCCACAGCAGACGTTATAGCCGCCAATCCTCAAATCGACATTTGGGGGATGAATGTGTACCGTTGGGACGTTCCTGGCCCCATATTTAAACAATGGGCTGCGCTTTCTGATAAACCGATGTACCTCTCTGAAGCTGGAGCTGATAGTTATATGACCATCGATAAACTCGGTTTTGCCCAAGGGTATAACGAAAACGCACAAGCCACCGCCAATGCTAAAATTATAGACACCGTCTTGGCCCATCGGGAGATCGCCGCTGGGATTGTCGTATTTTCTTTTACCGACGGCTGGTGGAAAGCAGGAAGTCCAGAAACACAAGATGTTGGTGGGTGGGCTCCCAACAGTAGTGGCGTTCCTTATGATGGTAGCCCCAATGAAGAATATTGGGGAATCGTTGACATCAATCGCCAAAAAAAAGAAACCTTTTTTGTAATAAAAAACAAATTCACATCAGCGCCAGCGCTTGTGACTAAAAAACAATGATAGAATGAAAACAAATGCTACCGTTAGACAAGTTCCTATGGGACAAAAAATTGCCTTTGGAATAGGCATGTTTGCCAACCAAATGTTTCCCGCCATTTTGGGCATTTTTATGGTTGTCCTTATCGAAGACCTCGGGTTTTCGGGCTGGATGTGGTCCTTAACTTTTTTATTTCCCAGAATCTTTGATGCTATTACAGATCCCATTATGGGCTTTGTTTCAGACAATACTAAGTCAAAATGGGGCCGACGACGGCAATATGTTTTTGCCGGAGGTATCCTTATGGGGCTGGCTTATTTTTTTATGTGGCAATTGTTTAAAGAAGATACTCTAGCCTATAATTTTTGGTACTTCTTTGTTTGGTCAATAGTTTTTTATTTGGGACTAACCTTGTTCAGTGTTCCTTATGTCGCCATGGGATACGAAATGAGTGACAATTTTCACGAGCGAACCAATATAATGGCCATCGCTCAGTGGATTGGGCAGTGGGCCTGGGTTATAGCCCCTTTGTTTTGGATTATAATGTATGATCAAGAATGGTTTCCCTCTGCCGATGTTGCTGTTCGCCAGTTGGCCATTTGGGTCGCAATTCCCTGTACTATTTGCGCCTTGGTTCCTGCACTATTTATAAAAAGTAAATCGACTGAAAATGAAGACTACGAACCTTTAAACATCGCCAATATTGGCAATAGTCTTACCAAAATTTATGAGAGTTTTATAGAGGCCTTTAAAATCAGTGAATTCAGAAAACTCTGTGGAGCTACATTTTTAATTTTTAATGCGTTCAACACTGTTGCAGCCTTAACCTTTTTTGTCATCGTTTATAAATTGTTTAATGGCGATGCTGATGCCAGTGGAGTTTGGGTATCCATGTTTGGCTGTTTAGGCGCCCTTGGAACCACTTTTATCGTAATTCCATCGGTGGCGTTGTTGTCTAAAAAATTGGGGAAGAAAAACGCCTTTATGGCCTGTCAGAGCATTTCTTTGGTCGGTTACATCATGTTGTATTTTTTGTTTATTCCTGGTAAACCATGGATGTATATCATTGCGTTGCCTTTCTTCTCTTTTGGAATAGGAAGCTTATTCACCATCATGATGTCCATGACTGCAGATGTAATTGACATTGATGAAATCAATACTGGAAAACGACGAGAAGGAATCTTTGGCGCAATCTATTGGTGGATGGTCAAAGTAGGTTATGCTATCGCCGGTGCATTGAGTGGGGTCATCATTGGCCTTGTTGGTTTCGACCCTGATTTATCCACTTTAGATCAACAATCTGCTGTAGATGGCTTGCATGCCTTCTTTTGCTTTTTCCCTATGGCAGGAACACTCTTAGCCATGTATATCATGCGGAATTACAATATTACGGAAGAAAAGGCCAGTGAGGTTTCGGCTCTACTGGCAGAACGAAAAACAAAAAATCGTGCTGCTTAATTGAGCGTAAAACACCTTTGTGGCTTTATCTTTGAAAACGGTATAAATAACTTTTAAAATCCACCCTTTATGAGACATCTTTTTACGGTTTCTGTTTCATTTTTTTTCGCCTTTTGTAGTTCTGTTTCTCCCTCAAAAAAAGACGGGGAACAAAACAAAAGCTATGTTACAGCTAACCCCAATTTCAACACCCTAGTTTGGGCCGATGAATTTGACTACGAAGGCTCTCCTGATCCCGAAAAGTGGCATCATCAAACGTTTCCACCAAAAAATGGAAGTTGGTTTGGAAACGAATTACAGCACTATACTGCCCGAAAAGAGAATTCTTATGTCAGCAGTGGGACGCTTAAAATTATTGTTAAGAAAGAAGACTTTACAACCGAAAACTCCAAGAAAGACTATACCTCGGCACGGTTAAATTCAAAGTTTGACTTCCAATATGGCCGAGTAGAGGTACGCGCAAAACTTCCTATTAGCACAGGAACATGGCCCGCCATTTGGACATTAGGGTCCGACATCAACGAACCAGGAAATGTGTTTGGTGATCGTAAGGGAAATAACCCTTGGCCGATGTGTGGTGAGATTGATATTTTAGAACAAAACGGTTGGGATAAAAACAAGGTCATTTCTCATCTGCACTGGGGAGACACCTTTACCAAAGAGTACAAACACGAAGGAGGCGAGTTAAAATCTGAAAATACATGGGGCGACTTTCACCTCTATCACTTGATCTGGGACGAAAAATACATCACTATCTTTTATGATAATCAGATTTCATATCAAATGGAAAATACGGCCGACATTCCTTACGACAGTCCACACTATATCCTTTTAAATGTTGCTATTGGCGGTACTTTAGGCGGAGATGTGCCACAAAACTTTACCCAAGACCAAATGGAAATCGACTATGTTAGAATTTATCAGTAAGTCGGTTTTTAGAAGGTAAATATGTGTACCTTTCATGAAAGTGAATAACATGGAATTAATTGCAACCTCTGGTTTTACGGTCACCTCTCTTATCAGGGGGGGTATTGGCCTCCTCGTGTTGATTGGGTTGGCATATGCTTTTAGTAGTGACCGGAAATCCATCCCATGGAAAACAGTCCTATTGGCCTTGCTTACACAACTTATTATAGGGGTCGGGATTTTAAAAGTTCCGTTTGTCCAGGCCATCTTCGAAAAAGTGGGATTGATGGTCATCAAAGTCATTGAATACACTCAGGCCGGAAGCAGCTTTTTATTTGGTGAAATGGTCGACTTGAACAAAACGGCTTACATTTTTGCTTTCCAAGTACTGCCTGTCATCTTGTTTTTTTCTGCACTGACCTCTATTTTGTACTATTTGGGGCTCATTCAAAAAATTGTAGGCTTTTTAGCTCTAGCCCTTCGAAAAGTGGTTAAAATTTCTGGAGCGGAAAGTTTATCCTTAACGGGAAATATCTTTTTAGGTCAAACCGAAGCACCATTGCTCATCAAGGCCTATTTATCAAAGATGAATCGCTCAGAAATTTACGTGGTCATGGTCGGGGGAATGGCCACAGTTGCTGGAAGCGTCTTGGCCGCTTATGTTGGTTTTTTAGGAGGCGACGACCCCATCCAACGCCTTTCGTTTACCAAGCATCTCATTGCCGCATCGGTAATGGCGGCTCCAGGAGCAGTTGCCATCGCTAAAATTATTGTGCCTTCTACTTCTGCCGTTAGTGAAGAAAATTCGACCATTGAAAATGAAAATTTTGGTTCCAACCTTCTCTCGGCCATTACCAACGGAACGACAGAAGGGGTAAAGTTGGCAGTAAATGTTGCCGCCATGCTTTTGGTTTTTGTTGCCCTTTTAGCTTTGTTAAATGATGTTTTAGATGGACTTGGTGGCAGTGTCGGTCTCAACACGCTTATCTCAACGCATACCATCTACAGTGGTCTCTCAATTGAATTTCTTTTAGGTTATCTCTTCGCTCCGTTGATGTGGATTATAGGCGTAGCGCAGGAGGACATTACTCTTATGGGACAATTATTGGGTATCAAATTGGCGGCCAGCGAATTTGTGGCCTTTATTCAGTTAGCCGATTTAAAAAACACGAGCAATGCCCTTCATTTACTTCACGAAAAATCGGTGGTCATGGCGACTTTTATGCTTTGCGGATTTGCCAATTTTGCTTCAATCGGTATCCAGCTTGGGGGCATAGGGGTTTTGGCGCCCTCACAACGAAAAACCCTCTCCGAACTCGGCCTTAAAGCCGTTCTTGGCGGAACTCTTGTTTCCCTTCTTTCAGCCACCATTGCAGGAATGATTTTAGGGTAATCGTTTATTCCCTGTTAAATCTTTTTAAAAAGCCACCCGATTGTGTTAGTTTTATTGGGTGAAACAGCCATTTTTTTTGTTTTTTATTTTAGGGATGCTCTCCTTCTCAGTCCAAGCACAGAAGGAAAACAAGCCGGTGCAACGCAAATTTGAGGTTGATCGTGAATCAAAATCACTTTTAAAACCGCCAAAAAACAATCCGTTACCCGATTTTTTACAGCGCGATTTTATGTCAAAAGCACCCCATCCTACAGCATCTCAAAAAGGATTTGAAAAAGACATCCAAATGGGGTTCAAAGAAGATTTTTTAGACCTTGGAGAAGCCTATTTAAAGCGGTTGAATACCCCAGAAGCTGAAAAAAGTAGTGGCGATTTTAAAGTAGACCAGTACCTTGGTGATTTTAAAAGTTCCGCTAAAAGTGTTCGCATTGTTTTTAGAGATCATCAAGAGCCCGACGGCGATCGGGTGCAAATTCGGCTCAACGAAGCTGTTTTTTACCCCAATATTCTTTTAGAAGAACGCTACAAAAAACTTGATGTTGATTTGATACCAGGGTTTAACAGAATTGATTTTGTTGCCCTAAATCAAGGGAAATCTGGTCCCAATACGGCAGAAGTTCGGGTGTACGATGATCAAGGGAATTTAATGATGGCCAATCTTTGGAATTTAGCCACAGGATCCAAGGCCACATTTATTGTGGTTAAAGAGGAGCAATAAGTTTTCCCAAAAAAAGACAGCTGTGTGCTTTGGCTTTCCTATTTTCGTTTTATGGATGCCATATCAAACTTTCTCAACACCCTTATTGGCCCTCTCGAATGGGCAATGCTTGCTCTAATCATGGGAGGTGGCTTCTATTTGCTGATCCAGTCTAAAGGCTTTGCGCTTTTTCGAGTTAAAGAGGGCTGGTCTTTACTCTTTAAAAAAGAAAATGCCAAAGGGATTTCTCGTTTCGAAGCACTGTCTGCAGTCTTGGCGTCTACCGTAGGGTTAGGAAACATCTCAGGTGTCGCCATTGCCATTTACATGGGTGGCCCAGGCGTTTTGATTTGGATGTGGATGACCGCTGCCTTGGGCGCAGTCATCAAATTTTACAGCAGTACCCTTGCGGTCATGCTACGCGAAAAAGAAGCCGATGGCAGCCCACTTGGAGGCCCCATGTATTACATGACCCTTGGCCTCCCGCGCTATGGAAAAGCCTTGGCCATTTGGTTTTCTTTGGCTGGACTCTTCGGTGTGCTTCCCGCATTTACCGCCAATCAACTTACACAAACCATCATGCAAGTCGTACAGCCTAATCAGTATCTTCCCCTTGGAGACTTGAACTGGAAAATCCTTTTAGGTTGTGGTCTCGTCTTGATAAGTGCTTGGGTGATTTTAGGCGGCTTAAAAAAAATTGTACGGGTGACTGCCAAACTTGTTCCCCTTATGGTTGTCCTTTATTTCGGAATGGGGGTCTTTATTTTGGTGAGTAATTATAGCTTGATTCTCCCCGCTCTGTCCTCTATTTTTACAGAAGCTTTTAACCTCAACACTGCCGTTACAGGAGGGTTTTGGGGCTTAGTGCTCTTGGGGATTCGCCGAGCTGTTTTTTCCAATGAAAGTGGTGTAGGAAACGCCCCAATGTATCACGGCCAATCAAAAACGAAAGAACCTGTGCAAGAAGGCTTGGTCGCTGCCCTTGGCCCACTTCTCGATACTGTTTTGGTCTGTTCAATTACCGGACTGATCATTATCATCAGTGGGGCTTATCTTGAAAATGATCTTAACGGTATCGTCTTAACACTTGACGCATTTAATCGTCTCTTTTTTGGGATTGGAGATGAATTGCTTTTGCTCATGGTGTTGGTCTTTGGAATCTCTACACTCTTGACCTATTCCTATTACGGGGTCAAATGCCTTAACTTTTTAACGCAAAAAAAATGGGGTTATCTCTACAATTATGTCTACCTAATCAGTATTGTTTTTTCGGCCATAGCCACCGTCGATGTTGTTATTGGCCTCATTGATCTCTCGTTTGCCTTAATGTGTATTCCCAATATGATCGCTGTTATTTATCTATCGAAACAGGTCAACCTACGATTAGAAATTTACAAGCAATCTCCCCAGAAATGAACACGAAACAATGGACCATTATGGCGATGATCGCAATTCCTCTAATCGGTTTATATTTTAACGTCTTGGCGTTGTTTTTCATCATTCCGCTTTGGCTCTTACGTCCAAGAAAATGATTCCTTTATCTTAGATCCACAATGCAAAAACTAGGACAACACTTTACCGATCTTTTTAAACGCTACATGCCCGATGCATTTGTCTTTGCTCTTATTCTGACTTTTGTTGTTGCCTTCGCCGCATGGAGCGGTACTTCGACCAGCCCCGTTGAAATTCTTGAAGCATGGTATCGCGGCTTTTGGGGTCTCCTAGAATTTGGAATGCAAATGACCCTCTTGATTGTTACTGGCTATGCCATTGCCCTTTCACCTTTAATCGATCGACAGATCAATGTGGTGGCGACCAAAATTAAACACCCCACACAGGTTTATTTGATTGTCATTTACTTTGGGCTATTCGCATCGCTAATCAGCTGGGGATGGGTCGTCATTGCCGCCGTTCTCGGGCGAGCTTTGGCCAAAAAAGTGGCTAACATCAATTATCCCTTTCTAATTGCCTGTGCTTACTTGTCGAAAAATATTTGGTCTACTGGCCTTTCAAGCTCAATTCCCTTATTGCTTAATACCGAAGGAAATTATTTGATTAAGGCCGGACTTTTGGAAACAACCATTCCAAGCAGTTCAACCCTTGGGTCTCCACTAAACCTCGGTATGATTGTGCTTTATCTCATTGTCACTCCTCTTTTAATGTTGGCCCTTCGTCCGCGATCGGCCACAGGGGAAACACTAGCTGAGCTGTGCCTAGAGGATGACAAACCGCTAGACAATACACCAAAACAATTCACGTCATATTCTACTTTTTCCGATCGTTTAAATCACAGTAGGCTTCTGGTTCTGGGCATATGTTTATCGGGTACAGTTGTAGTCGGGAACTATTTTTGGGAAAAAGGGTTTGACCTCAACCTAAACCTGATGATCTTTATTTTTCTTCTCTTGGGTATGGCCTTGCATCAAACGCCTTTACACTATGGGCAAGCTGTTCAAAAGGCGAGCAACAATGTGTCTTCTATCCTTTATCAATTTCCCTTCTATGCTGGAATCATGGGTATCATGATCCACAGTGGCCTAGCGACGCAATTGGCCTCCCTTTTATCGGCCATGGCTAGTGTCGAAACGTTAACTTCTTATGCCTTTGTTTTGGGAGGCCTTGTCAATTTTGCGATTCCTTCAGGAGGAGGTGAATTTGCCGTTATAGGGCCTAGCCTTCTTGAAGCCGTCCAAGTCGTGGGGGCTGCACTGCCAGAAGCCGAGCGTTATGCACTTCAGACACGTACCATTTTAGCCTTGACCTATGGTGAAAGTTTGACTAATCTCTTACAGCCCTTTTTTATTTTAATGGTATTGCCTATTATGGCGGCAGGAACCAAGCTTCAAGCCCGTGATGTGATGGGGTATTTGGTCATACCCTTTGTCGTGCTCTTCTTTCTCCAATTGCTCTTGATCAATCTCCTCCCAGTAAGTTAATGGGACCGTATAATTTTTGTTTGAGTGAATGGAAATATTTATCTTAGATCGATGAACCAATTAATGGGATTTAAAGACATCCATGGCAATACTATCAATCCCATTGATCACACACGAAAAATCCTTGAGGAAAATCCTTTTGTAAGCGTTCATGTGGGAACCGATTCTCAAAGCATTGCCAAACAGACCCGCTACATTACCGTGATTGCCTATCGCTTTGGCAATCGAGGAGTACACTATATTCTTAAAAAAAATGGGCTACCACAAATCAAAGACTTGTGGACGCGTTTGTGGAAAGAAACTGAAATGAGTATCGATGTGGCTGAGACAATCAATAAAAAGCTCGATTTCCGTGCTGAAATCGATATGGATTACAACGAAGATGAGAGTTTTAAATCGAATAAATTGGTCAATGCTACCCGTGGATGGGCCAATTCCCTCGGCTATAAGGTTAACATTAAACCGCATGGCCAAATTGCTACAAGAGCCGCCGATTACCATTGTAAATAATCCCTTTTTTTACGCTTTTCCTTGAAATAACCTTTTTCTTTTTCATAGCTTTATTGCATGGAAAATAAACAACAAATTTTAGTAAAACGCCCCGTGGGTGTCCCCGATGAAAACACATGGACCTTTCAAAGTTCTGCCATTCGCGCTTTAGAAGAAGGGGAAATGCTTATAGAGCATCACTATATATCGCTCGACCCTGCCATGCGGGGATGGATGAATGAATCGCGTTCATATATTCCACCAGTAGGAATTGGCGAAGTCATGCGAGCTGGATCAGTCGGGCAAGTCATCAAAACAGAAGGCAAAACACCCTTTCAAGTCGGCGACTATGTCACGGGTTGGGGCGGTGTCCAAACCCACCACATAACACGTGGGGAACAATTCTATAAGGTCGACCCAAATTATGCCCCTCTTCCGGCCTATATCGGTACGCTGGGCATGCCCGGTATGACAGCCTATTTCGGCATTTTACAAGAAGGGAAAATCAAAGAAGGAGATACGGTATTAGTCTCTGGAGCTGCAGGGGCCGTTGGGAGTATCGTCGGCCAAATTGCTAAAATCAAAGGCTGTCGCGTTGTGGGGATTGCCGGTGGCAAGGAAAAATGTGATTATATCCTCAACGAACTAGGTTTCGATGGCGCTATTGATTATAAAAATGAAAGTGTTTTAAAAGGGATTAAAGCCCACTGTCCAAAAGGAATAGACGTCTACTTTGACAATGTCGGGGGAGAAATTCTCGACAATGCCTTGGTTTTTTTACGTCAAAATGCGCGAGTGATCATTTGTGGAGCGATCTCTCAATACAATGCAACCTCAGCGATTGAAGGACCAAAAAACTATCTCTCGCTTTTGGTCAACCGTGCTTCGATGAAGGGAATGGTTGTTTTAGATTACGCCAAAGACTACGGTACCGCTATGAGAGAAATGGCCGGTTGGATGCAAGAGGGCAAACTCAAAAGCAGAGAAGACGTCTATGACGGTATCGAAAATTTCCGTGAAACTTTCCTACGCTTATTCTCAGGGGAAAAAAACGGAAAATTGGTGCTAAAGGTCAACTAGCTGATTCTTAATAACTTGTTGGCAACTATTTGAATGAGGGCCATAAATTAATCTGCCTATAGCTTAATTTTGTACTGTAAACGTAGAAAAATAGCTATGACGTTTGAACTTTTTGTTTTACAAGTTTTCTTTATTTCAATGGCGGGTTTAATCTTGTATTTAAACCGTGGTATGTTGGCTAAAAGCAGTTCTTTTCGGTTGTTCTCCAGCTCCTTTAAAATGGAGTAGCCCCACTTTATTTTCCGATTAAATAAAGATCTGTTTGGCGTTTGTTGACATATTCAAAGCCCTCTGGGCCATAATAGCCCGCTTCTTCGAGCATAATGCGAATGTCTTTTTTCCATGCTTGAATGTACACTTTAGTGTTCAGCTCAATAGCATATACTGTGTGTTCATGGAGCGGCCATTCCCCCGAACCGGGAATTCCTTCCTGTGCGTCCCACATCCCAAAGGTTGTTCCAGCTGAGTGCCCATAGAGCCCAAGCGGATGGGTGTATATTTGTGGGCGAAGCCCTTCAGCACGTCCTGCGGCTAAGGCCATTTTTAGCGTTTGGTTGCCTGTTCGGCCAGTGGCAAAATTATCTGTTAAATGATCTTGTACACGATTTCCTTCAGCGAGTGCCTGGTTTAGAAATGCAGGGGCTTGGGTTTCTCCTCGCTTAAGCACATAGGCCAACTCTTGGCAATCGGTGTTGAGTCCTAAATAAGTGATGCCAAAATCGCAATGCACCAAGTCTCCCGGTTGAATAATATCATATTTTGATTTTCCATCAAAGGCGTATAAATCACTTTGATCAGATCGCTGAACGTCTATGGTAGGGTGAAACCATGTTTTTAACCCCATCGCCAAAACTTTTTCACGTAACCACCAAACCACATCATCGGTCGTGGTTATTCCAGGTGTTATCACTGCTGTTGAAAAGGCTTCGGCAATGATGTTGTGTGTGATTTCTACCAATTGATTGAAGACCACCATCTCTTGAGGAGTGCGTGTTTCAATCCAAGCCACAGCAAGCGGCTCGGCACTTACCAAACGGTCTTTCAACTTTTTCGGTAATGCTTTTTGAAGCAGTGCATAATCGGTTTGAGCCAAGCCATCGGCAATACCGTAATGCGTTGAAATATTGAGCCCAATTTTATTAGGGTTTTTTTGAATGAGATAATTGGCGAGGGCTTTCATTTGGTCGGGTTGTTCCTCTTTTCGCCATGCTGAGGGAATCAACTTTCCGAAAGGATAGCGCGTAATGGCCGCACGCTCGACTTTTCCTGTCCTTTGATCTCGTGTAAAAACCAATATCGTCCTCCGCCTAGCATTTAACCAAGTAGGTGGAAGCATTGTTTTGACCACTGGGTCTTCGTTATATTCTCTTGTGATTAAGACCCAAGCGTCTATCTGATGGGCTTCCATCAATTGCGGTAATAAAGAGGTGAACCTTTCTTCCTGTATCTTTTCAATGGCTTGGGCCCGCTCTTTTAAGGGTAAAATGGCTTGCGCGGAAAGAGAGAACACTCCCCCAATTAAAAAAAAGAATGCGCTGATGAATTTTTTCATTCGTCTAAACTTGGTGGTCCAGGTAAAATCCTTGGATCATAGGTTTTATTAACCTTGTTGTCTTTAAAATCTTTTTTTACCGCCTGAATCAATTTGGGGTTTTTATAGAAATCGGCCATGGTCATGGCTAATGCTTTTGAGGCAAAAAGCATTCCTTTGTGGCCAATTGACATCCCTGTACAAGCGACAACAGCCCATGAGTGCCACGGCCCACCGCTTGCAGCAGTTGTCGCAGACATTCGAACCGTAGGGACAATTTGGCTCACATCACCCACATCGGTTGATCCGCCTTGAGCGGGCAGTGTTTCTTTTAGCGGGTGGATACTTCCATCAATCCCTACTTGAGGTTTTCCGGACTCTTTTAATATCGTATTGGCATAGGCCATTTCTTCATCGGTATAGGTAATTTCACCCAAAGACTCCATGTTCTTTTGCATAATTTCTGCACCAGTGCGGTTAACTAGAATCTCGTATATTCCAGAAATCAATTTCGTTTCATAGGTGGTTCCTGTCATTAGAGCAGCACCTTTGGCAATATTCAGTGCCCGTTCGTAAAGCACATCTACTTTTTCGCGATTATTTTCGCGCAATCGCGTCCAAATTTGAGCATAATCGGGAACGACGTTGACGACATTACCCGCTTTTTCAATTTGATAGTGAATTCTAGAGGTCGGAAGAATGTGCTCGCGATAATAATTTAAACCTGTAGTGTAGAGTTCCATGGCATCCACGGCACTTTTGCCATTCCACGGATCGGCAGAGGCATGGGATGTGCTTCCAAAAAATTTCACGCGAAAATCGACCAAGGCCTTGCTGCTCTGTGTCCCCGATTCATTCGAGTCGCCGGGGTGCCAGTCCATACAAACGTCAAGACGGTCAAATACTCCAGCTCTCGCCATCCAAACTTTAGCAAAAATTGTTTCCTCAGCTGGTGTTCCATAAAAAATGACAGTCCCCTTTAGGGTTCCCTTTTCTATTTGCTCTTTTATGGCTACTGCAGCCCCAAGGCTAGCAGTCCCAAAAAGGTTGTGACCACAACCGTGCCCAGCCCCGTCTTTTACGCGAGCTTCTCGGGTGGGTTGTCGCTTTTGGGAAATCCCCGCATTGGCATCAAATTCTCCCAATATTCCAATTATAGGGCGGCCAGAACCATAGGTGGCCATAAAAGCGGTAGGGATATCCGCAACATTTTCTGTAACCTCAAAGCCATTGCTTCTTGCGTAATCCATCAATAATTTTGAGGACTTAAACTCCTCTAAAGACGTTTCTGCAGCTTCCCAAATGCCATCACTTGTGGCAATCATTTGAGGTTTTTGAGCATCAACAGAGGCTTGAATTTCTTTTTTAATAGCATTTAAGTTTTGTGCCCATAAAAGGGTTGACATCAAAAGAAAACTCAGTGTAAAAACGGCGTATAATTTTAATTTCATGTGTATTGTATTGTCTCACATAAAGATACAATTTTATTTTTTTGTATTTTCAAGATATAAAACTAAATATTATGAAGTCGATTATTACAAAATCTCTTGCGCTGAGCGGTCTACTTATGGCCTTTTTATTGTCCTCCTTTTTAACACAAGCACAGCGTAAAAAAAACAAAACCCAAGCGGTTACTTTTGATAAAACACTCTATTCCTCGCTAAAGTACCGTGAGGTTGGCCCTTTTCGAGGGGGGCGATCAGCTGCCGTTACGGGTGTTCCTGGTCAACCCAATTTGTTCTACTTTGGTGCGACAGGTGGTGGGGTTTGGAAAACAGAAGATGGTGGAAAAACGTATAAAAACATCTCCGATGGTTATTTTGGTGGAAGTATTGGCGCTATTGCAGTGGCTAAAAGCGACCCTAATGTAATTTATGCCGGAGGGGGAGAGGTGACCGTAAGAGGGAATGTTTCCTCGGGCTATGGTGTATGGAAATCTGTCGATGCAGGAAAAACATGGCAGTTTGCTGGACTTCCCAAATCGCGGCACATCCCACGGATTGTCATTGACCCTCAAAACCCTGAAGTGGTCTATGCCGCTGTATTGGGTAATCTCTATAAACCCACCTCGCAACGCGGTGTTTATAAAAGTACCGATGGCGGTAAAAATTGGAAAAAGGTTCTTTTTTCTAATTCTCTCGCAGGGGCCGTTGAATTGGTCATGGATCCTAATAATCCTCGGCATTTGTATGCCTCAACCTGGCGCGTACAACGAACGCCCTATAGTTTGAGCAGTGGTGGAAAAGGGTCAGACTTATGGAAAAGTACTGATCGTGGAGCCACTTGGGAAAAACTCAGTGATAATAGTGGTTTTGCAAAAGGCACCCTCGGTATTATTGGGGTAACTGTTTCACCCCTAAATTCTGAACGGGTCTGGGCCATCGTTGAAAATCAAGAGAAAGGTGGCGTTTATCGCTCCGATAATGGTGGCAAAACTTGGCAACACATAAACGAGAGTCGTGCTCTGCGTCAACGCGCATGGTACTATACTAAGATCTATGCGGATACTCAAGATGTCAATGGTGTTTATGTCATGAATGTCGATTACCATCATTCTACTGATGGGGGGAAAACCTTCAGTTCACACAGAGCGCCACATGGTGATCATCATGATTTATGGATTGCTCCAGAAGACAATCAACGGATGATTATTGGTGATGATGGAGGAGCACAGGTCTCTTACGACGGTGGAGAGACATGGAGTACCTACCACAACCAGCCCACAGCACAGTTTTATCGGGTCACAACCGACAATGCTTTTCCTTACAGAATTTACGCCGCCCAACAAGACAATTCAACCATTCGAGTGCGTCATAGAAGTTTTGGGCGCTCCATTGGTGAGGATGACTGGGAAGCAACGGCTGGTGGAGAATCGGCGCATATTGCTATTGACCCCAAAAACAATGACATTGTTTATGGTGGAAGTTATGGCGGATTTTTGACACGGGTCAATCACGAAACAAACTCTGTCCGAGGAATTAATGTTTGGCCAGACAACCCTATGGGTTATGGTGCTGAAGGGATGAAATATCGCTTTCAATGGAATTTCCCTATCATTTTCAGTCAGCACAATCCAAAAAAACTCTACACCTTCTCCAACCAAGTGCACGTGAGTGAAAACGAAGGTCAAAGTTGGGATATTATCAGTCCCGACCTAACGCGAAACGACCCCAAACGATTAAAGTCTTCTGGGGGGCCAATCACACAAGACAATACCGGTGTGGAATATTACTGTACCATTTTTGCAGCAAATGAATCTCCTTTAGAAGAAGGCTTGTTATGGGTTGGAAGTGACGACGGTCTGATTCATCTAACTCGCGACGGGGGCAAAAACTGGACAAACATTACCCCAAAGGGTCTCCCCGAGTGGATGATGATTAACAGCATCGAACCTTCTCCGTTTGATGCGGGAACCTGTTATGTCGCCGGAACACGCTATAAGTTGGGTGATTTTACGCCTTATCTCTATAAAACCAGTGACTATGGTGCAACATGGACGAGAATCAACAAAGGGATTCCTTCAGAGCATTTTACACGCGTGCTCAGAGCCGATCCCAAGAAAGAAGGCCTTCTCTATGCTGGAACTGAAACAGGAATGTATATCTCCTTTAACGATGGTAAAAGTTGGTCCGCCTTTCAACAAAATCTTCCCATTGTGCCTATTACTGATCTTGCTCTCAAGGACAATAGTCTCATCGTGGCAACGCAAGGGCGCAGTTTGTGGATGATTGATGATTTAACAGTACTGCATCAACTCAAAAATAGAACTGATGTGGCTGTTCTTTATCAGCCAAAGGCCAGTTATCGCTTATCAGGTAGTGGTGGAAAATCGTCACTTACGGCAGGAACAAACCTCCCCAATGGAGCAATCATTCACTATTTTATTCCTAGCTTCGATAAAGAAAAAGATAGTGTTTCGCTGAGTTTTCATTCGAAAGATGGGGAAGAGATAAAACGCTTTAGCAGTAAGGACGAAAAAAATAGATTAAGCCCCGAAAAAGGAGGAAACACTTTTGTTTGGGACATGCGTTACCCAGGAGCAGAACGCTTAAACGGGATGATCTTATGGAGTGCTTCACTAACCGGGGCTAAAGCCGTTCCGGGTGAATACACGGTAAAATTAACGTACAACGGCAAGGAATTGAGTCAATCCTTCGACATTTTACCCAACCCTGTTGGAGAAACCTCTACAGCACAAATGCAACAACAGTTTGATTTTGTCAATGGGGTCAACCAAACCATTGACAAGGCGCACAAGGCTATCAAAAAAATTAGAGCAGTCAATGAAAAATTAAGTGCTTTTCAAACTAATTTTAAAAACAATGAAGAAAGTGCAGCATTGCGATCAACAGCACAAAGTTTAAGTACTGCATTAAGCGAGGTTGAAAAAGCCCTTTACCAAACTCAAAATCGCAGTAATCAGGATCCCTTGAATTTCCCTATTCGCTTAACCAATAAGCTAGGGCATATCAATAATTTAATCATGATGAATGATTTTCCGCCAACAGCACAAGATATGGTGGTTGGTGAGCAGCTCACTCAGGCAATTGAAGAGCAATTATCGCTTTTCAATAAGCTCATGGAAAAAGATGTTAATGCTTTTAACCAAGCATTTAAAGCACTCGCCTTAGATTATTTAGTTAACTAATTTAGTACAAAGCCCTGTCTCGAGACAGGGCTTTTTTTATATTTCAATTTCTATGAGCACCTCATTTCGTCGGTTGTAAAACTTATAGGGTGAATCGTAAGATAAAAAGACGGGGGTGCCGAGAATCTTTTTTCCTAAAAAACCGATTTGAGTGAGCAACAGCTTGGTGTATTGTTCTTGCTTACTTTGATTGGAGTAACCTCCATAGCGAATAGCGGCAAAATAGCCCGCTTTGGACTGAAAAACCTCCACGCCTTCTCCACTAGGTTGCGGTGCGGTGTCAGTATACTTCGCTGGGAGAACAAACGCCATTTCTTGGGTGGTTTTATTATTTTGCATATGTACAGGAGTGGTCATAGCAATTTTTTCGCTTTCCTCATTTTCACCAGAGATATAGCGGAACAATGCATTGAAGTTTCTGTTGTTAGCATACGGGCCTTCTACTTTAACCATCATTACGGAAGGGTAATAGCGAATTTCAATATCATTGATTGTTTCCACGACCTCATAGGGTTGAGTTTCATAACTTTGCATAAACAAACTAATAACAATAAAAAATAGTCGTATCATTTTTTATTTTAAAGGTATTAATGTTTATTGACTTGGTGAAAAAACCATTACTTTACCACATGAAAAAAATCTTTTTTGTCATTTTCTTTTACTTTGTTTTTCTCGGCTGTGGCGATGGGGGAGACGACTGTTGTATTTTCCCTCCTGAAAACACTCCGGAAACCCAAGTCAAAGATTGGGACCCAAGAAGCGATGTAGAAATTGAGGGGTCTATTTTTACGGTATCTTATAATGAAATTTTACAGCAACCGAACTGGATTCGTTATGATGTCAGGGCCATCGATAAACGTTACGATCGCGACGGGATGCGCTTCTATGAAGTCGATAGCATTATTACTTCAGATGACAATGACTATTATGACAATGAATGGGATCGCGGGCATTTAGCCCCCGCAGCGGCATTTACAGACACCTATGACAACTTATACGCGACCTTTTCCTTTTTAAACTGTACTTTACAAAAAGATCAATTGAACCGCGGAGAATGGGCCGAATTAGAGACGAAAATACGCGGATGGGCCAATGTCAATGGCACCATTGCTGTTGAAATTCTTCTCCATTTTCAAGAAGGCCATATTGTTCTCCCCACTGGTGCCCATGTACCAAGTGGATACACCAAGTCCTTAACATTTCCCGATGGTAGCCAGCGTTGTTTTTACTTTCCAAATACGGAGACAACAACTTCTTGGGAAAGTTATGAGATTGACTGTTCTTCCTAACGAATTTTATCTTTTCTTCTCAAGCGTTCTTTTTCCTTTTCCACGGAGAATAGGGCAAAAGAAGAGATTTGTAAAAAGTGTGAAAGCAACCCTATGCCCCAGCCTAGCAGGGGGAAAAAGCCCAATCAATTTTGCCATTGTCGTAATAATCGAGGGCCATTAATCCGGCGTTAACTAAGCAGTAAGTCAATAGATGGCGATAAAAACTTATGTTGGCTTCAGCACGTTCTTGAAGTTCTTGCTCGGTCATGGTAAAGATATTTGATGTTAAAAATTAAAATAGTTTTGGGAAAAATACCGGGGTTTGCTTTTTGTAGGCCTGATAGGCTGGATCGTCTCCCCATTTAAGATCAGCGCGTTCTTCGAGAAGATTAACACCGCTTACTTTCGTGAGCAAAAAATAGACAAAAAAAGGCGTGATTAAAGCGCACCATTGTCCCCCTTCAAAAACGGGTATTGCAATAATGGTAATCCCCGTCCAAAGGACAAATTCTCCGACATAATTGGGATGTCGGGACTGTTTCCAAAGCCCTATATTGATGAACTTCCCCGCATTGTTGGGCTGCTTGTTAAAGCGTGTTTTTTGTCGATCGGCCACCACTTCATAGCCCCAACCCAAAAGCCATAGACTACTTCCTAAAATAAGGTAGAACACCTCTGTCTCTGCTGGAGAGACCAAAACAATTAAAGCCGGATATGTACAGATGAATACCCAAAGCCCTTGTAAAATCCAGGTTAACATAAACCGAGTAAAAGACGTTTTAAGTCGATCGAAACGGCCATCTTTCCCTACGCGCATTACGCGAGTGAAAAGAAAACTGCTTAACCGGACGGCCCAAAAGGCAATTAATGTGGTTAAAACAATCGATCGTAAATCCCATTGTCCTATAATCAATTGGTGCTGATACGCCATATAGCTCATGACCGAGAGGTAGGTCAAACCTCCTGTTAGATCAAAATAATGTTCGGTTTGAAGCCCATAGGACGGGAGAAAAACCGCCAACTGAATTCCAAAAATGAGTAAGGCCGCTTCAAAAAGCAGTGTGTTGCCGTCTGCAGGTGTTCCCACAAAAACCAATCCCCCTACACCACCAAAAATTAGAAGAATTAAAAACAGGCGCAATAGAATGTTATTCATGTTTATGTAATTTTGAATAAGATAATAAAAAAAGAGGGGCTATGATTCGAAAAGCAACACTTGAAGATGTCGCGCGAATGAAAATAATTACCGAAGCTTGTGCACAACACATGATTGCACAAGGGATTTATCAATGGAACGAAAATTATCCTTCACGTGAAATTTTTGAAAAGGATGTTAAAAAAGAAACCGTTTATGTGTATGTCAAACAAGGGGTCGTTACCGCTTGTGTCGTATTTTCCTTTGAAAAAGATGCTTTTTACTCCACTGTTGACTGGTTGACGCAAGACAAAAAACAATTATATGTGCATCGTTTAGCTGTACATCCAGATGCGCAAGGAAAAGGTATTGCCAGAAAATTGATGGCTTATGGAGAAGCCTATGCAAAAGCCAATGCTTGTCTTTCTGTCCGCCTAGACACCTTTAGCCTTAATCCTAGGAACAACAGGTTTTATAAAGCGCGCAATTATATCGCTGTAGGCGAAATCTTTTTTAAGCACAAAAGTCCTCATCCGTTTTATTGTTATGAAAAAATCTTAGTGTAGGTGATAAATCCGACTTTCCCAGGGCTGTAGCATTTCGTCTTTGCCCTCTTCATAATTGGACATTACTAAACGGGAGGCCTTCAAATTTAAAGAAGGAGTGGCGGTTGGATCATCGCTAAAATTGTGAACGATTAAAAAGGTATGGTTGGGGTCTCGCCGCTCATACACATACAGTTTTGGGTGCTCAGGAAACATGTCTTTAAATGTGCCATAAACAAGTGTAGGGGTTTTTTTTCTAAAGGCGATCAGCTTGCGGTAATACATTAAAATAGAATCAGGATTCTTTTCTTGTGCAGCAACATTGATGTCGGAATGGTTGGTGTTGAGTGCCAACCATGGTTCCCGAGACGAAAAACCAGCATGGGGTGTTTCATCCCATTGCATGGGCGTACGGGCATTGTCTCTACTTTGCTTATGGACCGCTTTGAGAAAGAGCGCCATGTCCTTTCCTTGGGTTGTCGCTGCGTTCCAGGCATTGCGGGTTTCTACATCGTCATAGTCTTCAATTGATGGGTGGGCAACATTGGTCATCCCTATTTCATCCCCCTGGTAGATATAGGGTGTTCCTCGCAAACTCATGAGCAATGTCGCCAGTAGCTTTGCAGATTTGTTGTGGTACTTATTATCATTTCCAAAGCGAGAGACTATCCGAGAGAAATCGTGATTTCCCAAAAATATACTGTTCCAACCGTCCATGGCGAGAGCCTTATCCCAAAGCCGAAAAATGCTTTTAAATCGAATGAAATCAAAGGGGATCGGATCATATTTCCCCTCTGGGCCAAAGTCTATGGTAAGATGATCGAAATGAAAGACCATATTTAATTCCTTTTCTGCTTCAGAAACATAGCGTGGCCCATGCTCTAAGTTGACGCCAGGCCCTTCACCTATTGTCATGATATCGTACTTCGAGAGGACTTCTCGGTTCATTTCTTTTAAGAATTCGTGAACTCTTGGACCATTGGCATAGCGCTGTTCCATCACGTCCAAAAAAGACATCTCTGATGGAACATCTTCAAACGAAAGGCGTTTGGAAATAAGAGAAATAACGTCCATTCTAAAGCCGTCAACCCCTTTGGCTAACCAGTAATCTATGATGGCATAGATCTCTTTTCTAACCTTGGGGTTTTCCCAATTTAAATCGGGTTGAGTCTGAGTATATAAATGAAGAAAATAGTCTTGCGTTGGAGCATTCCATTCCCAAGCACTCCCATTGAAAACAGACTGCCAATTATTGGGAGGACCATCTGCTAGGCCCTCTTTCCAAATATAATAGTCACGATAAGGATTGTCTTTGCCCTTGCGTGCTTGAGTAAACCAATGGTGTTGATCGGAGGTGTGGTTGGCAACCAAATCCATAATGAGTTTTAAGCCACGGTCGTGCACGGCTTTTAAAAGACGATCAAAGGCTTTATTCCCGCCATATTCACGGCTGATTTGGCGATAGTCTGAAATGTCATATCCATTATCATCGTTGGGTGATTCATAAACAGGGCATAGCCATATCATGTCAACACCTAATGACTGGATGTAGTCTAGCTTTTCAATAATGCCTTCTATATCGCCAAAGCCATTTCCGCTAGTATCCTTAAATGAGCGTGGGTAAACTTGATACACCACCCCTTCTTTCCACCATTTTCGACTCATCTGAAGCTCCTTATTTAACTCTAAATATAATGAGATCCTCTTTTCTTTTAAATGTGAGAATGAATTTATTGATAAATAATAGCTTCTGGTTTGAAGAAAAAAGACATAATAAAAAAACCCCCCTTTGAGGGAGGTTTAGTAAAGACTAAATTACTGTTATAAAGATGAATTTGGTCTATGGTTATGTTTATACCATAAATATATGCTTTTTTACTTTCATTTTAAAACTATTATTGTGTCTATTATATTAATAAGAGCTAAGTCGTTAATTTTGTTTAACTTGAAAGAAAATAAATTTTGCTGCAAAATGTATAGAAGTGGTTGCGTATTGGCGAGTGCCCTCGATATTGTTGGAGACAAATGGTCGCTAATAATTATTAGGGATTTATTTATTGAACGAACGACCTTTAAAGAATTTCTCGCAGGTCCAGAAAAAATTGCTTCCAACATTTTATCCCATCGTTTAAAGTGGTTATCTGACAATGACATCATCAAGTTCATGTATTCGAAAGGAAATAAAAAAGTTAAACATTATTACCTCACAGATAAAGGCATTAACCTTTACCCTACAATGGTAGAAATGATGAAGTGGGGAGAGGAATACTTGGATAACGAATACAATGAAATTGCGCAAAACTGGCTAGAAGCGACAAAAAATAAATCGAATAAGCTCATCGTTAAGGAAGAAATAAGTCAATACCGCAAACACAAAGAAAAACTCCTAGCCACACTCTAGAGCTCCTCTCTCCGTACTTTTCGCCGCTTTCTCATTTCGACCCCCTCCCAATTGCATAGGGTTTATCCCTCAAACATCAGGCCTACTCTTTTAAAGAGTAGAGAATTATTAAACTTCAATTCAATTTGTTTAGCGTTAGAAAAATTGTAGATTCATAAAAAATTGAAATTATAGACTATAGATTATGTCAGATTCTTCTCCTTATCCTAAACTACTTGCGCCACTAGATTTGGGCTTTACAACTTTAAAAAACAGAGTCCTCATGGGCTCAATGCATACCATGTTAGAAGACATTGAAGGGGGTATTCCGCGGTTGGCGGCCTTTTATGCAGAAAGAGCCAAAGGACAAGTGGGCTTAATTGTAACAGGCGGAGTCGCGCCAAGCAAACAAGGCTTAGCTCTTCCGATAGGGCATCCGTTAGACAATGAAACCGAAGCAGAAAAGCACAAAGAGGTGACCCAAGCGGTTCACAATGAAGGGGGAAAAATATGCATGCAAATTTTACATGTAGGGCGATACGGCTATACCCCTGAGAATGTTTCTGCAAGCGACACTAAAGCGCCTATAAGCCCTTTTCCTGCAAGAGCATTATCCTCAGAGGAAGTGGAGCAAACAATTGACGATTATGTGCGTTGTGCCAAAATGGCTCAATACGCAAACTACGATGGTGTCGAAGTGATGGGGTCGGAGGGGTATTTAATCAATCAATTTATCGCGAAAAAGACCAACCACAGAACGGACCAATGGGGAGGTTCCTACGAAAACCGTATGCGGTTTCCTATAGAAATCGTCAATCGAATACGCAAAGCTGTTGGTGAAAATTTCATTATTATCTATCGCTTATCCATGCTTGATTTGGTAGAAGGCGGGAGCAGTTGGGATGAAGTTGTCCTATTAGCTAAAGCCATAGAAAAAGCAGGGGCAACCATTATCAACACTGGTATTGGTTGGCACGAATCGCGTGTTCCCACCATCGGCACTGTGGTTCCAAAAGCAGGGTTTGCATGGGTGACCAAAAAAATGATGGGAGAGGTCAATATTCCTCTCATTACAACCAATCGCATCAACATGCCCGATGTGGCCGAACAGGTTCTCGAAGAGGGGTGTGCCGATATGGTCTCCATGGCCCGGCCCTTCTTAGCCGACCCCGAATTGGTTTTAAAATCTATTGAAGGACGCCCAGAAGAAATCAACACCTGTATTGCCTGTAATCAGGCCTGTTTAGATCATACCTTTACTATGCAGGTCTCTTCTTGTATCGTTAACCCTCGAGCGTGTCACGAGACGCTATTGATTCATTCACCAGCCAAAGAAAAGAAAAAAATTGCGGTGGTTGGTGCTGGCCCTGCAGGACTGGAAGCAGCAACAGTAGCCGCCAAACGCGGTCATAGTGTTGTTCTCTTTGAAGAGAAAAACGAAATTGGCGGGCAATTCAATATGGCCAAAGTCATTCCTGGAAAAGAAGAATATGCTCAAACCATCCGGTATTATGCTGCCATGATCAAAAAATACAAAATTGATTTGCGATTATCCACCAAAGCAAATGAAACCGACCTTATCGCTGAAAATTTTGATGATATTCTTCTAGCCACTGGTGTTAGCCCGCGTAAAGTAGCCATTGAGGGCGGCGATCACCAAAAAGTATTGAATTATGTCGATGTCTTATACCGCAATAAGCCCGTGGGCAAAAGCGTTGCCATTATTGGCTCAGGAGGCATTGGTTTTGATATGGCCGAATATCTGGCACACGACATGGCACACGAATCGGTAAGCATGAATACCGAAAATTACATGAAAGAATGGGGAGTAGATATGGCCTATACCAAAGGAGGGGCTTTAGCTGACGCGCCTCAACCTTTGGCATCTCCAAGGCAAATCTATCTATTAAAACGCTCCAAAGGGAAACACGGGAAAAACCTAGGGAAAACGACTGGCTGGATTCACCGTGCTAGCTTAGCCATGAAACAGGTGACCATGCTATCTGATGTAACTTATGACAAAGTAGACGATCAGGGTCTGCATATAACTGTTGGAGAAAACCCCCAACTTTTGGCCGTAGATCATGTGGTGATTTGTGCTGGGCAAGAATCGCTCCGCGATTTGGCCGAGGGTTTATCGGCCGCCAACCAAAACGTTCATTTGATTGGAGGGGCACAGATCGCCGCACAATTGGATGCTAAAATGGCCATTAAGCAAGCCAGTGAACTTGCCGCTAAGCTGTAATGATTAAATTTTTGGATAGTATTTTTTAGTCACTTCAGCCACGACATCTCCTGTATGCTTTGTTTCGATCGGCTCAAAGAGAACAATCCATGTCTCTTTTTGAGCAACAGGCCGGTGCGCAACGCCTTTAGGAACCACGATGACTTCTCCTGCTTTGACTCCCACTGTTTTGTCGCGAAATTCCATCGTTAGCTCTCCCCGAACCACATAGAAAAGTTCATCTTCATTGTGATGCTGGTGCCAAACAAATTCACCTTCAATTTTTGCCAAAAGAACGTGCTGTCCGTTTAATTCTGCAATGATTCGCGGACTCCACCGCTCTTCAAAAGTTGAAAATTTCTGTAAAATATTAATGACCTCCATCTCCGTTCGTATCCCTCTAATGTAGTTAAAATAATAATAGCTTTATCCTCATGATCCGCTTTTCAATCCGTAATTTTTATTGTAATTTTAATCAAAAGTTGGTAATGAATTTAAACGATATCCCTTCCAAAGAAATCATGCCAGGCTATCATGGTAAAATGATTCATGGCAAACAACTCACATGGGCCTTTTGGTCGGTAGAGATGGGGGCTGAAGTTCCCGAGCACTCTCATCATCACGAACAAATGATGCATGTAGTAGAAGGGACATTTGAATTCACCCTATCTGGAAAAACGGCCGTTTATACGTCTGGAGACATTGTTCCTATTCCAGCCAATATGCCCCATAGTGGAAAAGCCCTAACAGCCTGTCAACTAATGGATGTTTTCAGTCCGGCAAGGGACGAATATAAATAACTATGGACATTGATTTAAGTGGTAAAAACGCCCTTGTTGGGGGGAGTAGCAAAGGAATCGGTCGTGCAATCGCAGAACGGTTGGCCCGCTCAGGAGCAAATGTGACCCTCATGGCAAGGACAGCTCCTCTTTTGAGTGAAATTGTTGCCGCACTTCCCACAGATAAAAACCAAACCCACCGTTACTTAGTCGTCGATTTTAATGACTTTGAAGGCTTTCGTAAGCAAATGACTTCTTTTTTCAATCAACACACCATTGATATACTGGTCAATAATACGCAAGGCCCTTCGGCTGGTGGAGCACTTGAAAAAGACATTGAGGACTACCAAAGTGCTTTTGATGTATTGTTTAAATGTGCCGTTTTAACCACCTCTCTGGCATTGAAGCATATGCAGAAGCAACGCTGGGGACGTATCATAAATGTCGCCTCGGTTTCGATACGTGAGCCCTTAAATTATCTGGTGCTTTCAAATAGTTTACGGGCCGCATTAGTCACGTGGGCTAAAAGTTTATCGCTAGATGTTGCTCAAGACAATATAACGGTTAACAATACCTTAACTGGCTATTTTGACACCGAGCGCATTGCAGAACTCAACGCCCAAAAAGCCCTAAAAATGAACATTCCGCCCGATGCTGTTAGATCAGCTATGGAGGCTCAAGTCCCGATGAAACGTCTCGGAAGTCCCGAGGAATATGCCAATTTAGTTGGCTTCCTCGCTTCAAACCAAGCAAGCTATATTACTGGAACCAATATCCCTATTGATGGGGGACTACTTAAATCCTTTTAAATTATTTATGAAAAAACTCCTTTATCCTTTTGTCTTTACTTTTCTTTTTATGCTTCCTTTAATCAGTGTTGGACAAGAACGCCAAGACAACGCATGGAAAGCCCTCTTTACAGATTACAGCCTGACAACAAGCACGACTTTACGTTTGGAAACCCACCTTAGAACGCGACGGTTTTTTGCGGAAAATGACCAGTATCTCGTTCGCCCCTCTGTTAGTTTTAAGCTCAGTCAGAACACGGCCTTTACTGCCGGTGTAACCTATTTGTCTAGCAATACTCCGGTTGATCGAACGCTAGAAAATAATATTTGGCAACAATTCAACTTTTCTATTCCAATCAAACGAAGTCGTTATTTTGGATGGATTCGCCTAGAGCAACGATGGCAGAAAAAAGGAGATACTTCAAATTATGGTGCAAGGTTACGCTTTCGGACTGGGTTTCAGTTCCCCTTGCTAAAAAAAGAAGGGGCCTTTTTTCCTAAATTAGTAGTGTTTAATGAAGTTTTTATGACCATACAAGATGGTTTCCCCTATCGATTTAATCAAAATTGGACTTTCTTTGGTTTCCAACAAAGGTTCTCAAAGCAACTTCAGTTGCTGACGGGTTTCCAGCGCAACACAATAGCAAAAGAAAATACATTCTTGCACAAAAATATTTGGTCATCCATTCTTTTTTACAAGTTATAATTGTTGATTTCCCGTGACAGAGAGCATTATTCAACAAATTGGCGCATTATTAGCTCGGCACCTTAAACAAAGTCAAGCCGGGAAAACGGCGGCCTTAAATCAACAAGCACCCGAGATTATTGCGCAAGAATTGGCCTTAAAGGAACGCTTTCACAACGGGTTTAAAAACGACCAAGATCTTCTTTCTTTTATCGCGACCTACCTCAAGCACACCAATCATTTGTCTCATCCGCACTACATGGGGCATCAAGTAGCAGTTCCGCAAGATTTGTCGGGCATTCCCGAGCTTATCCATGGTTCGATAAACAACCCCAGCTCACTCTACGAAATGGGGCCTGGTGGCGCGACCTCTGAGGGCTTTATGATCAACTGGATGTTGGATAAAGTGGGTTGGTTAAAAGGGCGCGATTATTACGATTTTCGTTTTACCATTGGCCAAGCGAGTGGGGTCTTAACTCACGGTGGCTCGGTGGCCAATTTAACCGCTTTAGCGGCGGCACGTGCGGCCATTGCCCCTTTGGCGTGGGAAAAAGGCAACCCAGACGATTTGGTTGTGATCGGTGCCGCTTCGGCACACTATTCTATTGCCCGGGCACTTTCTATTCTCGGTTTAGGGAAAAAAGCGTTCTACCCTGTCAAGGTCGACAAAAACGAGGTCTTACAAATGAGCGATTTATACCGTGTGTATGAAAAAACACGACAAGAAGGTAAGCGGGTGATGTGTGTTGTTGCCAATGCTTGCGCTACTTCAACGGGTTTATTTGATCCGCTTGAAGCCATGGGTGATTTTTGCCTAAAACACCAACTCTGGTTTCATGTTGATGGGGCACATGGTGCCGCCGCTGTGTTGAGTAAAAAAACCCAAAGGCTGGTCAAGGGCATCGAAAAAGCCCACTCTATTGTATGGGATGCCCATAAAATGATGCGGGTTCCTGCGCTCTGCACTGCTGTTCTCTTTAAAGATTTTAAAAATCAAGCGGCGGCATTTCAACAAAAAGGATCTTATGTCTTCCATGACAATGACGTGGTTGGGATGGACTCCATGCCCTATACCATTGAATGCACCAAATCGGCTTTGGGCTTTAAGTTGTTTTGGGCTTTTGCCCTTGAAGGCGAGGCCGCCATCGGCCGCTATGTCGAAGACACCTTTGCTTTGACAAAACGCTTTTACGCTCTTTTAAAAAATGAACCTCATTTTAGAACACCTTATGCGCCCGAGAGCAATATTCTTTGTTTTCGCTATGAAAAAGTTGCTCTCTCAGATGATTTTCAGAAACAACTCCGCTACGCCATCATCAATGAGGGTAGATTTTACATCACTTCTTGTGAAATTCATGGTCAACGCTACCTTCGGATTGTCCTTCTCAACCCAGAAACGACCTTAAATCACTTAAAAGCGTTGGTAAAAGAAATTAAAAGCGTTGCCGAAAACCTGTCTAATTAGCTAGACTGGCGTCCAATAAAACCGGAAAGCAAAGGGTGTTTTTAAAGAAAAACGCTGTTTCATCGATATGTCTTTTAGAGTGTAAAAGGGCTTTAATACCCTTTTTTAGTGTTGACTGTATTGGTCAATGTCTTTCCTTCAATAAGCGCTTTTACATTTTTCAAAACTTGTTTTACCCCCGCCTCTGGTTGTGTAATACTAGCGATATGAGGTGTTATTTGCACTCGTGGATGCGTCCATAACGGACTTTGCTGTGGCAAGGGCTCCTTTTCAAAAACATCTAAAAAAGCACCTGATAATTGGCCGGTTTCTAAGGCTTCAAGAATATCCTTTTCCACATGAATTTTTCCTCTAGCCACATTGATCAGATAGGTTGAAGGTTGAAGCTTTGCAAACAATTTCTTTGATAATAATCCTTCTGTTTGTGGGGTGAGGGGAAGAGTGCAAACCAACACATTACAAGCCCCTAAAAAGGCGGTCATCTCCCCTTCAGAAAAAGTCTTTACTCCTTGAATTGCTTTAATAGATGGGCTATACCCAAGCACCTTAAAACCAAGGGCACTGAGTTTTTTTGCTGCATCCGATCCTAAGGTACCTAGGCCCAATATCCCGATAATAATATCACGCTCAGGAGGCGTGTCATGGTCCCACACTTTTTGGGTTTGGTCTTGTAAATACTTTGCCCATTTTCGTTGATAATACAGGACGGCGAAAAGAATATAATTACTCATGGAAAAAGACAGACGCGGATCGATAATTCTACATATTGGCGTCTCTTCCAATAAGGCTTTACTTCGCATCAAATGATCTACCCCTGCCCCTAGAGAATAATATAACTTGACTCCTGTAAAGGGCTTCAAGCTCTCTTTCGGTTGATTCCATAAAAGAAGGATATCGACCGTGTGAGGAGATTTTACAAGCGGGCCTTCTTCTAATCGAATAAGAGGATCGTATGCTTTAAACGCTCTGGTCCATTTTAAAACCTCGGCCTGTGGTGCAATGATAACCCAGCGAAGCTGGTAAAGCTTACTCACCATTGTTGGAGGTCAAAGTTTGGCGCATAAATGTTTTAGCAAAGGCAAGCGATGCTTGTCGAGCCGCTGGATTTCCACCAGCGTTGACTCCGCGTTCAACACAAAACAGAAAGCCCAATTTTTGGAGTAAGGGCGAGGACATTGGAAGAGATAAATAATTCATTAAAACATCTCCTTCAGTTGTAAGTGTAAACAAACAGTCTTTGAAGCTATACCCATTTTCATTTCGTGTTATCGGCGTTTGGCTATCGAACGAATGGTGTGATTCTGGATAAACGGTTATATCAATGTTGGCTTTGTCCTGAAGTTTGTCGACCAAGTTGACACAAGGTTGCGCTGGTGTCCAATTGTCTGATGCACCTATCAAAATATGAATGGGAGCGTTTGTAAAGTCTACATTTTCTGGGTCAATAAAACAGGGAGGGTAGAAAGGTAAGTGTGCAGCAAAACTATACTTTTTTGTAATCGCCTGTTTAACCGGAAGCCAGCCCGAAAAAAGCGCCACTCCTCCTCCAAGACTCCAACCCGTTATCGCGACCTTATCTTTATCAATATTGGGGTGCTGTGCCAGTTTTTCTAAGGCCCGATAGGCATCGAGTATAATGGCTGCAATGGTAACCTCCTCTTGCGAGCCGACGGTAGAGCTTATGTTGCGACTCTTAAAGCTGTTGAGTTCAAAGGTGGCAAAGCCATCATTTTGATACATTTGCATATAATCGCGATGATGCTCCCGCCAACCCATGCTTCCAGCCACGCCAATGATTAAGGGGTATTTTTTGTCTAAGGTTAGCGAATCCACTGGGAGGGTCAGTTGACCAAAAACCGTTTGTTTCTCTTGTTCGTTTAGCGCCGTAATAATGTCGCTTAACGAAAAGGGGTTTGCGCTTTCAAAAGTCACCTTTTGATGAGAAAACTGGGCGTTAAGTGACATTGAAAAAAGAAAGCCAAGGGCTAGAAAATGAAAAGTAATTGTCTTCAAAACAGTAGTCTTTATCTGCATTCGCCAAAGGTATAGTTATCCATCCCATAAGTCGAGGCAACACAAGGGTTTGAATAGGTTTTATTATTGCACCCACAAACAGGGTTGTACTCCCGTGTACAAGCAAATTCAATCGGCGGATTTATTTCGTTGCATTCTTCTGCTTTGGAAGGACATCCAAAAAAGAACAACCCTAACACAAGAGGGGTTTGTTTTTTTATTGCTTTAATCATGGATGCTCTTATTTTGTTAAATGTAAAAAAAAATATTTGATATGAGGCCAGTGCTTTTTGCCTAAGCTGTCAAACCACCATCAACCGGAAGGGCAAGACCTGTAACAAAAGAGGCCTTCTCTGAAGCCAACCATAAAATTGCATCGACTTGTTCTTGAACTTGTGCGAAACGCTTCATGGGGAGGTTCCTTTTTAATTTTTCTGGGACTCCTGCAGCAACTTGCTCTAAAGCTTCAGGGTCAAACATTGGGGTGACTGTAAAAACAGGGCAAATGGCATTGATTCGAATATTTTTCTTTCCATATTCCATAGCCGCTGTTTTGGTCATCCCAACAACGGCATGCTTACTGGCCGTGTAGGCGATAGAATTGGGCAGTCCTTTGAGCCCTGCAATAGAAGCAGTATTGACGATTACCCCTGCTTGTTGTTTTTCCATGATGGCAATTTGAGCTTTCATACAATAAAAAACACTTGCGGTATTGATTTGTATGACACGGTTAAAATCTTCTAGAGGGTAATCGGCTGTTTTAGCATAAACCCCACCCACTCCGGCGTTATTAATTGCAATGTCAAGGCGACCATAGCTGGAAATAATGGTTTTCATTAAGTTGTTGACCTGATCAGATTGCGCTATATCTGCGGGAATAAACATCGCTTTTCCGCCATTTTCAACAATGCGGGCTCGTGTTTTTTCGCCGCCGATCTCATTGATGTCAGAGACCACAACTTGGGCCCCTTCCTTGGCAAAGTTAAGGGCTGTTGCTTGCCCTATTCCTGAGGCAGCGCCTGTAACTAAAACAACTTTGTCCTTAAAAATCATAGTGGTTTTACTTAATGGTAGGGAAGATACATATAAATCCGTTGCTATTTATTTTTCAAGGAGCTGGAAACGTCCTGCAACCTCAATTCCTGCCGAAGTCCCTTGGTCTTCAAGAATGGGTTTTTTCTTTCTTTTGTCAAATAGTAAAACATTTATTTTTGCATTCATGCTTTCTTCAATTCGACCGTCCATAAAGCCAGCAATGGGTGCGGCTAATCCTGTTGCTTTTTCTCTAAGTGCCTGGATCTCTAGTCGATATTTTTTGTTTTCCATCACAATCATAACCGTTTTTGGGGTAGTGTTACATTTTACAAGTTTTGTGCCGTTATAGGTGGTAAACTCTATGAGTTGCCCCTGGTGTAAAACGCCTGCGATATGGCCTATAAATGAACTTCCAAGCCATGGGATTTTAGCAATAGATGCCTTAAGCGATGTCCCTTTCTCGGAGAAATGATTACTCTGCATCCAAATATAGCCTTCGGGAAAGGAGTGCCCCCAATCTTTTTCCATATACCCCCGTCCGTCTGAAAAATTGACTGGCTTTCCGTCAACGATGAGCTGTCCCGTTAAACGATGATCCATGCTTAAAATGCCATGATAACATTCCATCAATGGCACAAATGAAAATGGCCCCATAATACCCGGCGAGAACAGGCTATTTGACCATGGGTTTAGTCCGTCAAAAGTTACTTCCCCTTGAAGGCCTGGCAGGTGAAGCGTCATCTTTTGAAGGCTAAATGTATTATCCCTGATTTTTAGATGGTGGATTTTAGGATGGGGATCAAACGTGCTTTCATCAAAACGATGGTAGACTGCGCTACATTTTTTGCCGTCTAACACCTGAATAAATACCTGCTTTTGCCCTTGTTCATCCATAGCAATTCCAGGGATAATGGCAAAAGCGGCCTTCTGATCGGCGCTTATTATCTTATAGTACCAGCCTTCAAAAAAGCGCTTAGATTTTCCCCAGCCGTGATAACATTCGGGATGCCAAAGCGCATTAATTCGTTTTAGTAACATAGCGTGTTCTCTTGTTTTAAAGGTAAAAGAAAAGGAAGACTATGAGAAAAATATTTGTCGTTTAATCAAACGATGATGCAAATAATAGGCTTGGTGGACAAATCTTTTAACCATTGAGTTTTGTTCAACTAAATCTGTGTGACTATTTTTGATTTTAATAAATCTCATACTTTGTCTTTTTATCCACTCCTGTTTATTCCACAATTTCAGTACCGTCTCTGGGGGGGAGATAAATTGGCCACCGTTTTGAATAAACAATATTCGGGGAATAATCGCGGCGAGTCATGGGAAATCTCGGCTGTCGAAGATGCGCCCTCCATAATCGCCAATGGCCGCTTCAAAGGTCTAGAATTGACGCGTCTTGTTAAAGATTACCCCCAAGAAATTTTAGGCGAAAAACCCCTCCAGCGTTTTGGTGAAACGTTCCCTTTATTAATAAAGTTTATTGACGCCCAAATACCCCTTTCGGTTCAAGTTCACCCCGACGATGATTACGCCAAAAAACAACACGATTCCTTTGGAAAAAATGAAATGTGGTATATTGTTCAAGCCGATGAAGATGCAGTGCTAACCCTGGGGTTTAAGAAAGAGATCGACAAAAAGACTTTTTTAACCTTAATAGAAGAACAACGCCTTGAAGAAGTGTTACATCGAGAAAATGTCAAAGCAGGTGATGCGGTTTATATTCCTAGTGGAAAAGTGCATGCCATTGGCGGCGGAATTTTACTTGCCGAAATTCAACAAACTTCTGATATTACCTACCGCATCTATGACTATAACCGAATTGATTCTAAAACAGGACAACCCAGAGGCCTTCACAACGACCATGCTCTAGAGGTGGTTGATTTTTCTCTTGAACAGCAGAAGAAGATAAACTATTCCAAACAAATAAACACAGGCAATGCCGTTATAAGCACCCCTTATTTTTCTACTGACATTTATTTTGTAACTGGTAATTTATCTCGCACTTATACTGGTCGAGATTCTTTCCATATTCTCCTGTGTGTTGAAGGCCATTTAATGCTCTCCTTTGAAACGATAGATTATGAGCTCAATTTTGGTCAATGCCTTTTGATACCTGCAGCGGTCCATAATATTGAGATCAATGGGCAAGGGACTTTCCTCGAGGTTTTTATTGCTTAATCGCTCTCGTATTGGAGGCTTTCTCAATTTTTTTTGTTTCAGGCATCTTGCAGAGGTTAAAAAATAACTTAACTTTAGTCTCTTTAATTCACTAACCATAAACCATTTAAAATGAAAAAAACATTATTATTCTTATTCGTTGGTCTTCTCTCATTTAGTAGTTATGCCAACACGATTAAAGTTGACTTTGAAGATTTAAAAAAACTAGAAGGAAAGTGGATCGGAACTTTAAATCGTACCGATGGAACCTCCGACATCTTAAACTTAGAATATAGTATTACCTCTAATGGAAGTGCGATTCTCGAAGAAAGTAATACTGGAGGGATTGAGATGTTAAGCATTTTCAATGCACAAAACAATGAAGTAGTGCTTACCCACTATTGTGGCTTGCAAAACAAACCTGTCTCAACCTTAGAAAACCTAACCAATGGTGTGTATGTGTTTAAAACCGACGCCAAACGCTCTGGTTTAAAAAAAGGAAAAGACATGTTTGTAGACAATTGGAAAATACAAACCATGCCTGAGGACAGCGATAAGATCATTTACGAATATACCGTCATCGGTCCTGACGGCAAAGGGTTTACAGCTGTCGCTGAAATGCAAAGAGTCCAGTAATTTAGGCCCATTTTAAAAAACCCTCCTCACGGAGGGTTTCCACTTTCTTTTACTCTCGTTAAGATTCCTTTTGCCTGTTCGTCCATTAAAAATCATTTCACCATGAAATACCTTCTTCCACTCTTTTTCGTTTTAATCACTGCTTGTAGCTCACCCATAAACCCAAAAGTATCCTCAGCCGAGGTTCCCAACGAGGTGGTAGAGATGTATCAACGGTACAACAGCGCCTGGAGCGATGGTGATTTCAATACCATTGCTAAAGAAATTTATGCCACGCCCTTTTCGCTCTTTCTTCAAGACTCAACCGTGGTGTTTCGTTCAGAAAAAGAGATTAAACAGTTCCTTATCAATACATTTGAAGAACTTGAGGCAAACGACTATGGTTACTCCGTGAGAAATGCTTGGGAACATCATAAAATTGATCGTAATCTTGCCATTATTGAACAAAATTTTACCCGCTTTTTAAAAGACAGCACCATTATGGGGCCAAAAGAAAGAACCGCTTCCTATGTCCTAAGAAAAAAAGGGCAGCGGTATAAAATCACAGGCATGATTCCCCATACCCCTGTTTCAAAATAGGTCATCTCTCTTTATCGTTCCTCCCCTTTTGTTTTATATTCTTAAAATCTATCCCTCAATTTTTTGAATTTTATTAAATCGCTATTGAATTATTAAATTAACAGCAAAAAGGTCTTTTCTCTCTTTTTTTATGAAATATATTCATTTTTTTGGGCCTATATTTGAATAAAATATTTGATATGGACGTAATTAGTGATTTTTTATTAATTGACAGCGATTTTTTTGTAACCGATTTTAACCTTAGTGAGGAAGAAATTATGTCTGACCTTACGTACTAATTTTTGGCTCAATACTTTTCAATTTAAGGTAAAAAAGGGTTTTCTTTCTAACGGTGTTTTGATTTTGCGGGAAATCAAAAGTTAACTTCGCGAGCGCCAACAGCTCACTTTCGACAATTCTAAGAGCAGTCTATAGCTGCTCTTTTTTTAGCCTAGCCCTTTTGTCTCAACGGAATCTTTGGAAAGAGCTTTGTTCAGCAAGCCTGACTTCTTTAAGGTAAGATTCTTCTAAACTTTTAATATAGCGTATCTTTGAAGGGTTAACTAAAAACATGACCTTAAAAAATACTCTGCGCAGAACGCTCGGTTATCTTCCCTATTTGCTTTGCCTCTTTTTGCTCTCATTTCGTGAGGAGTGGACCGACTTTTTAATGATTAATGCCATCGCTCAATTGTTGATTTTTCTATTCTTTGCCTGTCTTCCAGCCTATTTTACCCGCCGGATGTCATATGTTGACATTGCCTGGCCTTGGGGACTTGTTGCCATCGGCGTAACTGTTTTGGTTCTAGGAGAAGGCTATTGGTTAAGAAACTATATCATCGCAGGTCTTTACCTAATGTCGGGTTTGAGGATGGGATTAGGAGCCTTGGTCTTGTTCCGTAAAGGTCATCTAAATACTGAGTTGTCAAGGTATAAATTTCAAAGAAAGCGATGGGAAAAATTGGGGTATTCCAATGAAAATCTATCTCTTCAGTATGAAATAATGGTGCAATGTTTGGCCAATATAAGTTTCTTGGCTATTCCTGCGCTTTTACAGTATAAAAACCCACAGGAAACTCTTACTGTTTTAGAAATAATAGGATATTCATTGTGGTTGCTTTTCTTTATCATAGAACATTTAGCCGATCTTCAAAAGCAGCGCTTTCTTATCAAATGCCGCTTAGAGAATAAAAAAAGACAGGTCTGTAACGTTGGGCTATGGCGCTATAGTCGACATCCAAATTACTTTGCGGAGTGGATGGTTTGGAATGCCCTGATTTGCGCTTCCATTTCTTCTTTATGGGGTATTTATGGGCAAGAAGGTCTCTGGTTTTCGCTCGCTTTATTTGTTGCGACTCTTTTTATCTCTCGCCTGATGTATTCCACCTTAGTTTATTATACTGGTGCCGTACCTTCTGAATATTATTCTCTTCAAAAGCGTCCCGGTTACAAAAAACACCAAGAAGAAACCTCAATGTTTTTCCCCCGTTTGCCACAAAAAGTAGAATCCTAGAAAAGAAACCCCATTCCCGCTTTTTCGTTTTCTTCTCGTTATAAATTCTTACATTGTCTAAAGAATATATCTCTGTAAGCGCCTTGTTTTTGGGTTGATTAAACACAAGCCGCTACTTGAATCAAAAACATAAAAATGAAAAATATTCTTTTACTCATTGGATTGGCTGTACTTATTAGCTGCAATCCGACAAATGCTCCTTCAAAAAACTCAACCCCTCTCAGTGAGTTTCA
>JBMZTS010000003.1:0-40155 GCA_049623905.1 Flavobacteriaceae bacterium | reverse complement strand
CGTTGGAAGAGGATCAACAGCTACGGTTACAGCGTTACTGATATAGGCACAGCTTACACCATTAAGTTCAACTAGTGTGACCCGTTGAAAATCTGTTGTTTCAGAAAGTGTTGGTGGGTCAAAAGTGACCGAATTGGTTCCAGCAATATCGGAAAAAGCATTGGTTGCTGTACGACTCTGCCAGAGATATGAAACAGAAGCACCACTAATATCTGCCGTTGGAACAGCCACTGAGGTCAATAGCGCAGGGTCATCTCCTGTACAAATGTTTTGACCATTTCCGATCGTATTGGCGCCAGTAATAGAATTGACACGCATCGTAATGGTGAATGAACTGAAACAAGGTGAAGCTGTGGCGGAAGTAGCATGAACTCGAACAGTTGAAGTATCTGAAAGTGTTCCAGAGGGAACAAAAAGGGTCGTTGCTGTAGAAGAAGGCCCTTGACTAATATTATCAATAAAATATTCGAAACTCGCAGCACCTGTAGTACCAGAAGCATCGAAAGTTAAATCATCGCCTTCACAAATCACATTATTTGTGGCGCCACTAACAAAACTAATGACAGGTAAGGCCGTCGAATCGACAGTAACCGTTACGATATTTGACGTTGCACTGGCTAAGTTGGAAACATCTGGACAACTTTTTGTTCCCATGGAGACATAAACCAAACGTCTAAAGGCTGTGGTAGCCGACAATGGAGAGGGATCAAAACTAGCCGCATTTGCACCAGGGATATCGACAAAAGTACCAGAGGCTGTTTTACTTTGCCACTGAAAATTTAATGTTGAACCAGCGGCATCTGCCACAGGAATTGCATTGGAGGTAAATTCTGCAGGATCTCCACCAACACAAAGTGTTTGACTCCCACTAATAGAATTTGAACCCGAAATCGATAAAACACGCATGTTGAGTGTTGAGGAACTATTACATCCAGCTGCATTGTCCACAACAACACTAATTACACTGTTATCGAGAATAGTATAGGTAGCTTGCGACGAATCGAAAGTGTTTGACGCTACGCCTAGATTTTGATAAATCCCATCAATATAAAAACTATAAGTAAACGATGGATCTGCTGGCGTCGCCGTAAAGACAGGGAATTCTCCTTGGCAAATAATGTTTGCCGCGAATCCAGACGATAGGGCAACAGAAGGAACCGTGCTTATGTTTATGGTTGTTGGTGTAGAAAGAGACGAACAGCCTTGTGCATTGGTAACCAGTACAGTAACTTCTTCGCCATCATTTAATGTGGTCATCGAAGTGGTGTTCGAGGTACTTGAAGCTCTAACACTGACCCCATTTACAAAAAATTCAAAGAAATCTCCCCCAGTCGCTGTAAAAACAATATTATCGCCCGAACATACCGCAGATTCTCCTCCACTTAAATTAACGCTTAACTCTGGATTGATGTTGATAGTGATCGGTGAACTCTCCACCGTGCAAGTTGATCCGCTAACGGTAGAAGATGTGATCCGCTTAAAATCGGTAGTCTCTGTTAAAATTGGTGGATTATAATTTTGTGCTGTTGCTCCACCAATGTTAACAAACGTATTGGTTCCTGTTCTACTTTGCCATTGATAACTGATAGAACCACCAAGGGAAGCGCTAGCAGCACTCCCAGAAATTTGAGTAGGATCATCTCCACTACATATTGATTGTGCACCACTTAGGGTATTGGATACTGCTATGGAATTTAATCGAATGGTAAAGCTCACAGTCGATGAACATCCAGTGCCAGACAGACCAGAATAGGCGATTACAGAAATGGCATCATTATCGTTTACAAGTCCAGAAGAAATTGTCCTTGAAGCTGAACTAGTAGGAGATCCCGAGAGTATAATACCCCTTAAGGCATAGGAATAACTCTGTGCACCAGAAGAGCCAGAAGCGTCGATTACAATATTATCATCGGGACAGACCACGTGGTCTAAATTTCCTGTCGAAACAGAAACCGTGGGGACGAGCCCACCTGTAATGGTTAATTCAACTGGATCACTGTTCAATATACAAGAAACACCGTTGAGTGTACTAATGATCTGACGACGAAATTGTGTTGTGGTTGCCACTGAACTAGGAGTATACTCTAGGGCCGTTGCTCCAATAACATTGGTAAATGAATTTGACCCTTGGCGACTCTGCCATTGGTAAGTAACAATGGCTCCATCGCCTGACCTATCAATGGTAGGACTAGCAATATTTGTGAGTGTAGAGGGCGTTTGGCCAGCACACAAGTTTTGATCTGCATCAATAATGTTATTTCCAGAAAACGAATTCAAACGAATCGTCAAATTACTCATGCTCGAACAGCCTGAACCTCCTGGTCCATTAAAGGACTGTACAGCTACGGTCATGTTGTCGGAAACATCTAGGGCCGATAATGTATAGGTTGCCGCCGACTGCACCGAACCTTGTGCTATTCCATTTATAAAAAAGAGATAACTCTGCGAATCAGAAGAAGGGGAAGCGTCTAAAAGAACATCATCGCCCTGGCATACGGTATTATTTAAAGCGTTGGTTTGTAGAGAGGCAACAGAATTAGGATTGGCCGTAACTGTAACCACGTTAGAGGCTGCTAAATCGTCTGAGGACGGACATTGAACACCTTCAAAAGTTGAATAAATAAGGCGGCGATAATAAGTTGTCGTAGTAATTATCGATGGATCATAGGTGACACTGTTGGCACCCGTAATATCTGCAAAAGCCGTCGCAGCTGTTCGCCTTTGCCATTGATAAGAAATCGTTGCACCCTCGCCTGCCCTGTCAGCAGTTAAAATCGAGTTACTAATAAGTATAGCTGGATCATCGCCAGCACAAATAGTTTGGGTATTACTGATTTGATTGACCCCTGAAAGGGAATTTAAACGGATATTGATGGTGTCTTCATCATAACAAATAGAACTACTATTGGTCCATGTTCTGACCGTGACGGCTCTGTTGTCGTTAAGCACATTGGTTAAATTAAATGTTGCTGTTGTAGAACTAGCTCCTTGACTGATATTGTTAACCAAAAATTCATACCAGCCTCCCCCATTAGCAGTAAATAGAACATCGCCCCCTTGACACACAGTGTTGTTGGGCGCATCTGATGTAAAACTTCCAACTGGGACAGTACCAACATTTACCAATAAGGTAGACCCCGAGGGAGAGGTACAGTTATTTGTAAAAAAAGCCACAACCTCAATGAGGTCATTATTGTTTAAAGAACTGGTTGTGAATACATTACTCGATTGTCTTGGGCCTAAAAGGACATTGTTTCTGTAGAACTCATATTCATTGCCAACAGGAGAAGATGTTATGATGACTTCATCTCCCGGACAGATATTGATGAGGTTAGATCCGTAATTGGTGGTAATGGAGGGGGGGTTAGGATTGGGCAAAACCTCCAAAACATAAGTCGTAGAATTATTAGCAGAGTTACTGTCTGTGTTTCCAATAACTGCCACCTCAACGTTTACTGTTGTCGTTCCTGTTCCATTAAATTGTAAGGCCACCGGCCAAGTAAATTCTGCCCAGCCTGTAGCGGCGAGGTATTGCGTAGACGTCGCAGTAGAAGATGATGCGCTGTTGAAAATAGCAGAACTTGTGGTACCTGAAGGAGAAAATGTATTTCCTGTTAATGTGAGCGTAGCGACAAGATTATTGGCGTTTAGGTCAATCACATTGGCGGCACCAGATGAGCGATTGACTACCCTAAAGGTAAGGTTAGAACCAGAAGCTTGACAAAATTGAACAGTAGACCCTTGAGGTGGATTAATGATCTGTGTACGATCATCTAATTCCAAATCGGCATTTTGCGCCCATACAAAAGATGAACACAAAAGTAATAAGAGCAACAAAATTTGTTGCTTCATAAAAGAGTTTAACAGTTGATACAATCTACGCTTCTTATCAAATCTAATAACGACTAAAATATATAAATATTGTGAATAAATTTTATTTCTTTCATAAGAACTTACCAGTGCTTTTTTAAATAAATTTTTGAGCCTTCATCCATTCGTCATTATAGATCTTTCCAATATAGCGAGATCCCGAGTCGTGGAGTAGCACAACTACCACGTCTTCCTTACAAAAGTTTTCTTTGAGCTGGAGTAACCCTTTAACTGCTGCTCCACAGGAGTTACCAGCAAATATTCCCTCCTCTTTCGCCAGCTTTCTTGTAAAAATAGCGGCATCTTTATCGGTTACTTTTTCAAAATGATCTATTAATGAAAAATCCACATTTTCTGGAAGAATATCTTCTCCAATCCCTTCTGTGATATACGGGTAGATTTCATTTTTATCAAAAACACCCGTTTCGTGGTACTTTTTAAACACAGACCCATAAGTGTCTACACCCCATATCTTAATATGAGGATTTTTTTCTTTTAGGTATTTGGCTACCCCTGAAATGGTTCCGCCAGTGCCAACACCTACAACAAAATGGGTGATTTTCCCCTGGGTTTGTTTCCAAATTTCTGGGCCTGTTTGCTCATAATGAGCGAGAGCATTGGATGGATTGTCATATTGATTGACATACCACGCATTGGGCGTTTCTTCAGCGATTCGCTTTGACGTTGAATAATACGATTTAGGATCCTCAGGAGCCACATCGGTGGGACAAACGACCACCTGAGCACCAACAGCACGCAAGACATCGAACTTTTCTTTTGATTGTTTGTCTGTTGACACACATATAAGTTGGTATCCTTTGACTATGGCCGCAAGGGCTAGCCCCATCCCTGTATTACCAGAAGTTCCTTCTACAATAGTACCTCCTGGTTTTAAGCGACCATCGGCTTCGGCATCTTCAATCATTTTTAGAGCCATCCGATCTTTTACAGAATTTCCAGGATTAAAACTTTCTATTTTAGCTAACACCAAAGCCTCAACTTCTGAGGTGATTTTATTTAGACGAACAAGTGGTGTGTTACCAATTGTTTCTAAGATATTTTTTGCAAACTGCATAAATGAAATTCCATTCAAATGTACGATTAGATATTTAGATTACATCTAAAAAATACAATTAGTCTTATCGAAATCGAAGAACCTGTGCGGGATCTACCCTACTCACAATTAGTGAAGGAATCCAAAGGATTGAAAGACATATCAATAGAACTAAAACATTCAAACCGACCACTGTCAACAGCGGAAGGTGAATTGGTAATATGGAGACAAAATAAGTCGCTGGATCTAGGCTTATCCACCCCCATTTGTTTTGAAAAAATAAAACCATTAGGCCGACTGTATTGCCCCAAAATAACCCATGAGAGATGATGTAAGCGGCATTCAATAAAAATATTCTTTGAATTTGGTTATTTGTTGTTCCAATCGCTTTTAAGATCCCGATCATGCGTGAGCGCTCAAGGATCAAAACCAACAGTGCAGTCGCCATATTGAGTGTTCCGACTAAAATCATGATGATCAAAATAATCAGAACATTAAAATCAAAGAGCGCAATCCAATCAAAAACACTTTGATGGATCTGATCAACCGTTTGAACGTCTATATGTGGAGGGAGACTGTTATAGATAAGATGTGCATCGTTTTTCAAATTATTTTTATCGGTCACAAACAGTTCAACACCTCCAATTTGTTCTTTACGCCAGTGATTTAATTTTTGCAATTGACGAAGATCAGCAAAAACAAAATTATTGTCAAAATCAGGAAAACCTGTTTGATAAATCCCGACGACAGTCCAGTACCTTTTCATGGGAAGGCTCCCTTCTTTTTTTCCTTCAAAGTGGGCAGTCACACGATCGCCAAGGTTTAGCTTGAGTTGACGTGCCAGAGTCTGAGAAAGCAAAATTTCTTTCGATACTGTCGAATCAAATTTTGGAAACACCCCTGCAATTAAATAGGACTTTAGCTTTTCCCATGGAAAAGCAGAGTCGACTCCTTTAACAATGGCTCCTTCAAATTCCTTTCCTTTTTTCAGTAAAGTTCCCTTATTGATAAAAGTATAAAAGTGATCGATTTTTGAGCGGTTGACCCAAGATGAAAAATTCATTTCAGTTGTATCGATAGGCGTTACAGATAAAGACGAATTATTATTTTCAAATGGCGCAATTCGGATGTCTCCACTCAGTGCCGTTGTTTTTGCCTTGATCTCTTTTTGAAGCCCCAAACTTGTACCAATAGCAATAAGCATCATAACCATGCCAAGAGCAATTGCTAGGATCGCTATTTTTATTATCCGTCTTGAAACCGTAATTTCGTTGGTAGCGGATCTTCGCATTCGTCGGGCTAAGAAAAATTCAAAATTCAACTGATGATTCCTTTTCGTTTGTTCAAAAGTACATTTTTATTAGGGTTTTTCACTCTTGTGTTAGGGTTTAAAACGCTGCAGGCGCAAGTCTTGCCAGGAGCACAAAATACGGCAGCCTATTTACCGCTTTTACACGGAAAAAGAATTGCTGTAGTGGCTCATGCGGCGAGTCAAATTTATGGAGAAAATAGCACCACACATTTAATCGACTCTCTCGTTGCCCACAACATAAAGGTTGAAAAAATATTTGCGCCAGAACACGGGTTTAGAAGCCGAAAAGACAATGGGGCCAATTTTGACGATGAAATCGACTCGCTTACCCAAATTCCTATCATTTCTTTGCATGGAAAAAATCGCAAACCTTCTCCAGAGCACTTTGAGAATATTGACCTAGTGGTATTCGACTTGCAAGATGTAGGTGTGCGCTTCTACACCTATCTTTCCACCTTGCATTTGGTGATGGAAGCCTGTGCTGAGAATAAGACTCCCATGCTCCTTTTTGACCGTCCTAATCCCAATGGTCATTATGTTGATGGACCTGTCATGGAGGATGAATTCAAAGGATTTGTAGGGATGCACAACGTTCCCATTGTTCATGGAATGACCCTGGGTGAATATGCGCAAATGATCAATGCCGAAAAATGGCTTAACAATGGGATCAAATGCGATGTCACCATCATTAAAAATGAAAACTACACCCACAGTTCTGTCTACAATTTACCGGTACGCCCGTCCCCCAATTTACCCAATGCTCAAGCGGTAAATCTTTATCCAAGCCTTTGTCTACTCGAACAAACACCCGTGAGTGTTGGACGTGGTACCGAAATGCAGTTTCAAATTTTTGGACATCCCGAATTTAAAGAAGAGTTTTCGTTTACGCCACATCCCAATTTCGGAGCGCAAAACCCAAAGTTAAACGGTGTTAAATGCTACGGGCTTGATTTACGCAACCATCCGAAAATCAATCGCATAGAACTTAAATGGCTCATAATGGCTTATCGAAGTTTCCCAGATAAAAAGCGCTTTTTTGGTTCTAGTTTTGTAAAGATAGCAGGCACTAATCGCTTAGAAAATCAAATCAAAAACAAGATGGGAGAAAGTCAAATTAGAGCCAGTTGGGAACCTGAACTTTCAGCGTTTAAGCGCAAAAGAAAACGCTATCTCCTCTACCCCTCCGAATAGACCTGTTTTTTCATTTTCTCAACGATATCATAAGCCGCTGGGCAAATAGCAACATTCTTTTGGGTCAATCGGGCTATTTGATATATTTTTTTGCGATCAGTATGCGGAAATTCACGACAGGCCTTTGGTCTGACTTCATAGATCATACACGAATTGTCTTCGGCCAAAAAAGAACAAGGAACCGCTTGCAATACCCAATCATTTTCTTCATCAATTGTCAAATATTTATTTTCAAATTGAGCGGGTTTTAAACGTAAAAATTTAGCGATTCTTGTAATATCTTTCCTTTCAAAAAGGGGGCCGGTTGTTTTACAACAATTGGCACAGCTTAAGCAATCCGTTTGGGCAAATACCTCTTCGTGAATAGCCAAGCTTTTAGCATCTAGTTTTTTGGGAGGATGCTTTTTTAACTTTTGAAAAAAAATTTTTGTCTCTCTTGCTGTATCTTTGGCTTTTTGCGGGAGAAGTTTCAAACGATCACGCATCGATCTTTTTTTATGTAAAATTACAACAATTTTGAAGGATATTTTCGGAAAAGCTTTGCGGGCTTACCTCAATCGCCCTGGTGATCAAGAAATCATCACTTGGACCAATCTTACGGAAGAAGACCCTGTGCCTGTCTCCTACTTTTTCCGAAGCTATCAACACATGCCACCGCTAGAACAGAAAGCCCTAGAGCTCTGTCGAGGAACAATTTTAGATATCGGATGTGGTAGCGGAAGCCATAGCCTCTATCTTCAGGAAAATAAAAACGATAAAGTCATTGGTTTAGACCGTTCAAAAGGCGCCATAGAAGTGGCACAAAAAAGAGGAGTCGAGCACACCATCTGTACTTCTATTTTAGACTTTTCAGGAGAAAGATTTGACACCCTCCTCCTACTGATGAATGGCTTGGGTATTGGCCAAACGGTGGAAGGTGTTCTACCGTTACTAGTCCACCTGAAAACCCTACTAAACCCCACCGGACAAATTTTACTCGATTCCTCCGATCTAATTTACCTCTTTGATGAAGAGGAACGCGAGATTTGGCAAGAAGATGAGCACTATTATGGTGAGGTTAACTATGGGATTACTTATGCCAATGCAACAGAAGAATTCCCGTGGCTTTATCTCGATTTCAATCAGCTTGAACAAATTGCTAATTTGGCTGGATTGAGCTGTGAAAAAATCAAAGAGGGAGAAAATTTTGATTATTTAGCCATGCTAAAACCTATGGAATTTTAAGATATTTGTGTGTTTGTAAAGAGACTTTCCATTGTGGGTTTTGCAAAACATAATCGACCATTAAGGGCATCATCACATCGCGTTTGCTCCACTCGGGTTGAAGATACAAAGCACACCCTTGAGTAACATGCTTGGCTTGTTGTTCGGCAAAACGAAAATCGTCTTTGTTGTGGATGATCATCTTTAACTCGTCAGCTCGACTGTAAGCCGCATTAAGTGGTAACTTGTTTTTTTTAGGCGACAAACAAAACCAATCCCACTGCCCTGTTATAGCATAAGCCCCAGAGGTTTCAATATGAATGTTCATTCCTTTTGCTTTCAAGGCAGAAGTAAGGGGGGTCATGTTCCACATTAGCGGTTCTCCCCCAGTAACCACAACAGTATCTGAGTACTTTGAGGCTTCTTGAACAATTCGGTCAACGGCTGTTGGTGGATGCTTTTCTGAATCCCAACTTTCCTTGACGTCACACCAATGACAACCAACATCGCAACCTCCAATTCGAATGAAATAGGCCGCACTCCCTTTATGATAACCTTCACCCTGAAGAGTGTAGAATGCTTCCATTAGAGGCAAAGACTTACCCTGGTCAACTTGTTTCTGAACAGATTCCTGCATAAGGGTGCAAATATAGAGCTTTCTCTGAGCCTTTTACTAAAAATACTTACCTTTGAGTATGGTAAAATTGACTCCTTTCCATTTGGCAATTCCCGTCAATGACCTTGAAAAGGCAAAACCCTTTTACGAAAATGTCTTAGGCTGTACACCAGGACGCTCTTCTGAACAATGGGCAGACTACAGTTTGTTCGGACATCAACTGGTATTGCATCAGGACAGGGCATACAAAGGCCACAAACACTTCAATGACGTAGATGGCAAAGCAGTGCCCATTCCTCATTTTGGGGTCGTCTTGGAATGGAAGGTTTTCCAACAATTTAGCCAACAATTGACCGACCAAAACATTGAATTTCAAATTGCCCCTTACCTTCGTTTTGAAGGCCTTCCAGGAGAACAGCTAACGATGTTCTTTTACGACCCCTCTGGAAATGCGTTAGAATTCAAGAGTTTCAAAAATATCGATCAATTGTTTGCTACCTAAATGAATACTATTCGTTCAAATTTCAATGCCCTTTTTGCTCTGGTTTTTGCACCAAAAGTGCAAAAGCAGATTGAGAACACCATCTTGATTTTAGCCGGGCTTGGTTTTCTTATACACCTAGCACTTATTGGACTAAAGTCCCAAGGGATTGCCCTATTTTCCCCGCTTTTTCCCGAACTATTAAATGACCCCATTTCGGCGATTTACACCCCTTTTTCGCTGATTTTGATTTATGAAGTTTATTTACTTCTATTTTATCTACCACGATCTTTCACCTCCTGTGTTTCAAAACAATTTGAAATTATTTCTCTAATTGTCATTCGAAAAATTTTTAAAGATATCCCCCAAATGGATCTTATAGACAATTGGATTTTGAGTGACCACAATATCGAGTTGGCTGTGGATTTACTAGGATTTTTATTTTTATTTTTTCTAATTTATCTCTTCAATAAAAACAAACAGCGCTTGCCTAAAAAACCAGAAGAAGATCCAACATTATTGCGCTTTATATCATCAAAAAAAATCGTGAGTGTTTCGCTTTTCTTTGTTTTAAGCCTGATGTCGATTTCAACATTTGTGAAATGGGTGAGTGATGTTATCAGTCGCCAAACCATTGGAGAGCTCGACAGTCTTTTCTTCAATCAATTTTTTACCCTTTTAATTTTAGCAGACGTGGTCATTCTATTGATTTCTTTTCGCTATACAGAAGAATATTCAAAACTCATCCGAAATACAGGATTCATAATCGCTACAATATTGATCCGTCTTTCTTTTGCCGCAGAGGGCTTTTTAAGTATGATTTTAATTTTAACTGGGGTCAGCTTTGCGCTTCTCATTTTAAAAATCTACAACGCCATGGAAAACCCTAAGCAGGGTTCCACTGTCTAGCTAAAAGTGTGTTCTTTAGAAGCATAGCAATGGTCATTGGTCCAACACCTCCAGGTACTGGTGTGATAAAACTGGCCTTCTTTGCCACCTCATCAAACGCTACGTCTCCTTTGATAAGATAACCTTTTGGGTGGCTTTGATCGGGAACACGTGTGATTCCGACATCGATAACGACGGCACCTTCTTTCACCATATCGGCAGTAAGATATTCTGGAATACCGAGAGCCATAACGATTACATCGGCTTGTCGAGTGAGTGCAGCAAGGTTTTCAGTACGACTATGAGCAACGGTTACCGTAGCATTTCCAGCTGGTCCTTTCTGGCTCATTAAAATACTAATTGGTCGGCCAACAATATGACTTCGGCCAACAACAACACAGTGTTTACCACTGGTAGGAACATGATAACGTTCTAAAAGTTGCATGATCCCAAAAGGGGTCGCAGGAATAAAAGCGTCTAGCTCTAATGCCATTCGTCCAAAGTTGGCTGGATGAAAACCATCCACGTCCTTTTTGGGATTTATGGCCAAAAGAATTTTCTCTTCATCAATGTGTTGAGGTAAGGGCAATTGAACTATATAGCCATCTAGGTTTTCGTCCTGATTTAAGCGTTCTATTTCTAATAGTAAGGCTGCCTCGGTGATAGTCTCTTCTAAGCGAATGAGGGTAGAATCAAAACCGACATAAGCACAAGAACGCACTTTACTGCCAACATAAGTGAGACTTGCGCCATCGTTGCCCACTAGTACCGCAGCCAAATGGGGAACGCGCTGGCCGCTGGCTTTCATCTCACTGACTGTTGCCTTGATTTCTTCTTTTATATCGTTTGAAGTTTGCTTTCCGTCGAGAAGTGTCATAGTTGTTTGTTTTTAACGCATATTCTGCATCATTTGCATCATTTGTCGGCCTTTGCCCCCTTGCATCATTTTCATCATTTTACTCATTTGGTGAAACTGCTTAATCATTTGATTAACCGCGTCGATTTCTAGCCCTGCACCTTTAGCAATTCGCTTTTTACGGCTGATGTTGAGAAGATCGGGCTGACTCCGTTCTTTGGGTGTCATCGAACCAATAATGGCTTCAATGTGCTTAAAGGCGTCGTCGTCTATATCAACATCTTTAACAGCTTTGCTCATCCCAGGAATCATTCCGATGAGGTCTTTCATGTTCCCCATCTTTTTTACCTGTTGAATTTGTGAGAGAAAATCGTCAAAACCAAATTGATTTTTAGCAATTTTTTTATTGATTTTTCGGGCCTGCTCTTCGTCAAACTGTTGCTGTGCACGCTCGACCAAAGACACGACGTCTCCCATACCTAAGATACGATCGGCCATGCGTTCGGGATAAAACACATCGAGGGCCTCTATTTTTTCGCCTGTTCCAATATATTTTATCGGTTTATCCACCACGGTTTTAATAGAGAGTGCTGCTCCACCGCGGGTGTCACCATCTAACTTGGTAAGAACAACTCCATCAAAATTCAAAACATCGTGAAAAGCTTTAGCCGTATTGACAGCATCTTGACCCGTCATAGCATCTACAACAAAGAGGGTTTCGTCAGGATTGATCGCTTTATGAATCTCTGAAATCTCATTCATCAAAACGTCATCGACAGCCAACCGACCTGCGGTGTCAATGATTACAACATCGCAGTTTTGCTTTTTGGCCTCAGAAATCCCTGCCAGAGCAATTTTAACGGGGTTTTTTTCCTCACGATCTTCATAGACTGGTACCTGAACTTGATCAGCTACAATACCTAATTGATCGATTGCCGCTGGACGATAAACATCACAGGCGACCAAGAATGGCTTTTTATTTTTCTTTTGTTTTAAGTGTAAGGCTAATTTTCCCGTTAGGGTTGTTTTTCCAGACCCTTGCAAGCCCGACATTAAAACAACGGCAGGTTTAGATGAAAGATTAATCCCAACTGCTTCACTTCCCATCAATTCGGTCAGCTCGTCTTTAACCACTTTAACCATCAATTGACTTGGGTTTAAAGTCGTCAAGACATCTTGTCCAATCGCTTTTTCTTTCACCCGATTGGTGAAATCTTTTGCGATTTTGAAGTTGACATCGGCATCCAACAAAGCACGACGAACCTCCTTCAAGGTCTCCGCGACATTTATTTCGGTAATTTTTCCATGCCCTTTGAGGACCTGGAAAGCCTTATCTAATTTGGAACTTAAACTATCAAACATAACACTGAAATTGATTTTACAAAGTTACTTTATTTTATGAAAGTTAGGGGGTCTTTCGATAGGCATCTAATCTTTTTGTTCACTTAATTTTAACCAGCCCATCACAACAGTATGTGGGAAGGTGATGGCCGCTAAAAAAGAAAAAAATAGGGGGAAAAAAGCATCAGATTTTATGTCAAAGAAAAAATAAACTCCAAATAAACCTATAATAGAGAGCAGCCAGTATGGCAATGAAGACAAAATGTACTTGCGTTTTGCCTTATCATCGTTGGGATAGAGAAAATTCAATTGATCCTGAACCGAGGGAAAACTATGCCATACCACAAAATATAGTGCAAAACCAAGAATGAGCGACAAGCGTGAGAACAAAAGACCAATAAAGGCCAATAAGAGAATCTCAAACAGAACCACCTGGCGTAAAGATCGAATCCAAAGGGCACAAAACACAAAAACACCCAAACCAATAAAAAACATGGTTTCTGTAAATTTTTTGGATACAAATTGAGCGCTAATTTGGTAAATCACACTGTGCACCGTATCCCATTGTAAAGTAAACAAGAGTCCAAACAAGGCAATGCCATAGCTGGTGTAAACGGTAAACTTTATCCCGACAGAACTCTGCCGGTGAAATAAACTTTCTAAATGCTGCTCTCCAAAATGAAAGGCACTAAAGAGAACAAAAAACAATAATCCAAAAGTGGGAAAGAAATAAAACAGTAGAATCCCAAACAAAACAACAGCCACATACAAGACAAGGGTTTTGTAAAAAAATGATTGTGTTTTTCTTAATGTTTTACGCTGAATGAGTTGAATATCGTTGGCTCCATGCATCAACCCTACACTAAAAATCAATAAAAGTGCGAAAAACAGTTGAAGCGAAACGTTTAGCCAATCCTTCACAAGAATAAACGTAAATGTCGTTAGAATATGAAATTGATATTTTTTTAGTCTAAAAATCAAATAATTATAGTTTTAATTGTAAAATTTTACGGATATATATAGTAAGTAAGTTTAATTTTTTTTAAATTTACCTAAACAAAAACAAATAATTAATTCTATTATGGAAAAATTTTTAAGTTTATTCGCTGCGGTTCCAGCTATGGCCACAGACGATTATGTAGGTTTCACTTTCTTCGTAGGATGTATGGCGATGATGGCAGCATCAGCGTTTTTCTTCCTTTCTATGAGTTCATTTGACAACAAATGGAAAACATCGATCTTGGTTTCAGGATTGATTACGTTTATTGCAGCTGTTCACTATTGGTACATGCGTGACTACTGGGCATCAAATGCGACTTCACCAACTTTCTTCCGCTATGTGGACTGGATTTTAACTGTACCGTTAATGTGTGTAGAATTTTATTTAATTCTTAAAGCAGCTGGTGCAACAAAAAAATTGATGTGGCGTATGATTGGCCTTTCAGTTATTATGTTGGTTACTGGATATTTAGGAGAAGCTGTATACACTTCAGGAGCACAACCTGCTATCTGGGGGTTTGTATCAGGTCTCGCTTATTTTGCCATTGTTTATGACATCTACATGGGTGAAGCTAAAAAATTAGCTGTCGCGTCTGGAGGTGCTGTAGAAGCTGCGCACAATACGCTAGTTAAATTTGTCGTCATTGGTTGGGCCATTTATCCTATTGGTTACATGGCTGGTACTGCTGGTTGGTACGGAAGTGCTGGAGAATTTTTCGGTATTCCATTACAACTTGATGTTATTTATAACATTGGTGATGCAATCAACAAAATCGGTTTTGGTTTAGTCGTTTACAATCTTGCTGTATCGTCTAAATAATCCCGTAAGCTTGGGAAAAAATAGCTTATGAAAAAGACATTAAAGCCGCTCTTAGAGCGGTTTTTTTGTGGGCTTACATACGCTCTGGAACATCTATGCCCAACATGGCGGTCCCAGAAGCTAGAACCTCTGCCACGACTTGAGATAGAAGGACTCTAAAGCTTTGCTTTGATTGATCTTCTTCGCCCAAAATGGTAATGTTTTGATAGAAAGAGTTGAAGAGTTTTACCAAATCGTAACAATAATTAGCAACCAATGCTGGACTATATTGAGATGCAGCTTGTTGAATCAATTCGGGATAATCCAAAAGATGTTTTACAATAGCCTTTTCTCTGTAATCGATGGCCACCAAACCGTTGAACGCTTGGTCTTCAGATTTAGCCTTTCTTAAAATAGATTGAATACGGGCATAAGTGTACTGTATGAATGGGCCTGTATTGCCAGAAAAATCGACCGAACTTTTAGGATCAAATAGGATTCTTTTTTTGGGATCAACTTTTAAAATAAAATATTTAAGTGCCCCCAGTCCAATAGTGTGATAGAGCGTTGTTTTCTTCTCATCCGACAGTCCATCAAGTTTACCAAGTTCAGAGGCTATGGCGGCGGCAGTAGATGACATTTCGTTCATGAGATCGTCTGCATCAACTACAGTCCCTTCTCTGCTTTTCATTTTTCCCTCTGGCAAATCAACCATCCCATAGCTTAGGTGGTATAGCGCATCGGCCCATGTAAAACCGAGCTTTTTAAGGACTAAAAAAAGAACTTTGAAATGATAGTCTTGTTCGTTTCCAACAGTGTAAACCATTCCTGACATTTTAGGGTTGTCCCGATACCGCTGAAGTGCTGTCCCCAAGTCTTGGGTCATGTAAACTGCTGTTCCATCGGAACGCAATAAGAGTTTTTCATCTAGACCTTCATCGGTTAGATCAATCCATACTGAACCGTCGTCTTTGCGATATAAAATGCCTTTGGATAGTCCTTGTTCGATTAGTGCTTTACCCAAAAGGTAGGTCTCACTTTCGTAGTAAAAGGAATCGAAGGAAACCCCCAAGTTTTTATATGTGATGTCAAAGCCCTCATACACCCACGAATTCATTCGTTTCCATAGATCTACAACCTCTTTTTTTCCCGCTTCCCAGTCTCGCAACATGGCCTGAGCTTCTAAAAATAATGGTGCGTTGGCCTTTGCACTTTCCTCACTTTCCCCTTGTTCTATGAGAACCTTAATTTCTTTCTTGTATTCTTGATCAAAACGCACATAGTAGTTTCCCACAAACTTATCCCCTTTTAGGCCAGAGGAGGAAGGCGTTTGATCATTGCCAAACGTTTGCCAAGCCACCATGGATTTGCAAATATGAATGCCTCTGTCGTTGATGATTTGTGTCTTCACAACATTTCGACCACTGGCTTCTAAAATTTTCGAGACTGAATAGCCTAAGAGGTTGTTGCGAATATGTCCAAGATGGAGTGGCTTGTTGGTGTTTGGCGATGAATACTCGACCAAAACAATGCCTTTATCGTCGCTTGGCTGAAGGTATCCGTAGTGAGGTTGCTGAGCAATCGATTGCAATTGCTTAACGAAAAACATGTCTGAAATGGATAAGTTTAAAAACCCCTTCACCACATTAAAAGCCAATACATCATCGACCGCGTCTACTAAATAAGCGCCAATTTCATTACCAAGCGTTACAGGATTGGTCTTGATAGAACGCAATAGGGGAAACACAACTAAAGTGATATCTCCCTCAAAGTCCTTTCGCGTTTGTTGAAATTCAAATTGATCTATTTCAACCTGAAACCTTTCTGTGAAAAATTTGGCAAGAATCGAACTTAGGGAAGATGAGAGTGTTTTCATTTCTAAATTTCGTCAAAGATACTACTAATAGAAGAAATATTACTGTATGTCGGCCCTACAAGAGGACATTTCATTCAGAATGTTTTTAGCCTAGGTTAAATTGAGAATAAGGCAGTAATCCTAGCACTGTGATTTATACAACACCTCATTGGGTTCCTCCCAATTTTCCTGTCAGTTCTTGAAAAATTTGATGACTCAGCGCAGTTGTTTAAGCTCTCTCAACAAAAATCTAGATTCTAAAGCAATCATACTCTCCAAAGAACTCGTATCTTTAAAATAAAATGCTGTTTAATATTTCCTACAATGATCCTAAAATAAAAAAGGACATTGACTCAACCATTGGCCAACCATTTACCTTAAAAGAGCGCTGGAATATGGGAGGAATAGGATCGGGCAAGCTTATCATCACAGAGACTTCAATAGACATACACAATCTTCTTGTGCTGGATCAAAACATCAATCAGTGCAATATCGAACTTCGCCCCAGAGGAATTATCGTTCATTTTAGAAGTTTGCTAGAGACCTATGGTCTTGTTATCCCGTACTATAAATTAAAACTATATAAAGGACGTGCTGATGAGTATTCGATTTACAAAGATCATTACACTATAAAAGTTTCGGCCAATTCGAAACAGGTTCACGCCTTCTTTAAAAAAATTGGAGAGCAAAAAATCAAAAACACGCCCCCTTCAATAGACGAATTATAACCTTAAGAGAATGAAAATAGTATTGACAGGGGCCAATGGTTATATCGGCATGCGATTACTACCACAGTTAGTCGCTGCTGGGCATGAGATTTATTGCATTGTTCGAAATCCGAACCGTCTATCCATTACCGAGGCATTGCTTCAAAAGGTTAATATCATTACCCTTGATTTTTTAAAACCTCCCGAAAAAAATCCGTTACCAAAAGATATTGATGCGGCCTACTATCTAATCCACTCCATGTCTTCCAATAGCGGAGACTTCACAGAAATGGAAGCATTATGTGCCAAAAACTTTTGCGCATTACTAGAGCAAACAAAAGCCCAGCAAATTATTTATCTCAGTGGTATTGTCAACGACACTCAACTCTCTAAACACCTTCTTTCCCGAAAAAATGTAGAAAACATTTTAAAACAATCAACCATTCCTACAACAGTACTTCGCGCTGGAATTATCGTGGGTTCAGGGAGCGCTTCTTTTGAGATTATTCGCGACCTCTGCGAAAAACTACCGCTTATGGTGACCCCCAAATGGGTCAAAACTAAATCACAGCCCATTGCCATTCGTAATGTGATGGAATACCTGACAGGTGTTTTAATGCATCCGGACTGTTTTAATGATAGTTTTGATATTGGCGGATCCGATGTACTAACCTATAAAGATATGCTCCATCGCTACGCCAAAAACAGAGGATTCAACAACTGGATACTGATCCTTCCAGTTATGACCCCACGGCTATCCTCCTATTGGCTAAACTTTGTTACTTCAACCTCCTATCCCCTTGCGGTAAGTTTAGTCAATAGTATGAAAATGGAAGTGATTGCTCAAGATCTCCGCTTGCAAAAAATTCTTAAAATTCAACCCTATAGCTATGACGAAGCCATTCAAATGGCATTTCGCCGCATTGCACAGAATTCGGTCATCAGCAGTTGGAAAGATTCAATGGTGAGTGGGCGCTTAAACAAGGAATTAAAAGGCTACATACAAGTCCCCAAGTTTGGTGTTCTCAAAGACGCCCAAAAGTTGGAGAATGTCGATGCTGAAAAAACATTGAAACGGCTCTGGAGAATAGGTGGTCATCAAGGTTGGTATTACGCCAATTTCTTATGGAAATTGCGGGGGTATCTCGACAAGCTCACAGGTGGAGTGGGGTTGCGAAGAGGACGTACACATCCCGACAAAATTTACACGGGCGACTCCCTCGATTTTTGGCGAGTACTTTTGGCCGATAAAAAAGAAAAACGGCTGTTGCTCTTTGCTGAAATGAAGTTACCTGGTGAAGCTTGGCTAGAATTTAAAATTGAAGGCAACACCCTCTATCAGACGGCTACTTTTCGTCCAAGAGGCATTTGGGGAAGGCTTTATTGGTATAGCCTTGTCCCTTTTCACTATTTTATTTTTAGAGGAATGATTCACAACCTCGCTAAAGGCTGATTTTAGCGCTTTTCAATGGGTGAAAAAGGCAAATTTACTGCTCCTGTATAAATTTGACGTGGGCGGCCTATGGGCTCATTATTTTCACGCATTTCTTTCCATTGGGCAATCCAACCTGGCAAACGACCCAAAGCAAACATCACGGTAAACATTTCTGTTGGGATGCCCAAAGCACGATAAATGATTCCCGAATAGAAATCGACGTTAGGGTAGAGTTTTCTTTCAACAAAATAGGGGTCGTTTAGGGCCTCATACTCCAAGGCCTTGGCAATCTCTAGGACAGGATCCTCTATTCCCAATTCGTTGAGCACTTCATCTGCCGATTTTTTTATGATCCGTGCACGTGGATCAAAGTTTTTATATACGCGATGTCCAAAGCCCATTAGACGGAAAGGATCATTCTTGTCTTTGGCCTTGGCCATATATTTCTTGGTATCTCCCCCATCTTTTTTGATGGCTTCCAGCATTTCAATTACCGCCTGATTGGCGCCGCCATGAAGAGGGCCCCACAGCGCAGAGATACCCGCTGATATAGAAGCGAATAAGCCCGCATGCGATGAACCTACAATTCGAACAGTTGAAGTGGAACAGTTTTGCTCGTGATCGGCATGAAGTATTAAAAGTTTATTTAAGGCCTCTGTAATAATGGGATTCGATTCATAGTGTTCATTGGGCCGTCGAAACATCATCTGAGCAATATTGTCTACATAATTCAGTCTTGAACTATAATTCAGAGGTAGCCCTTTAACTTTTCGGTGAGTCCAAGCACAGATCACAGGAAATTTAGCCATGATGGTGACAATAGCGTTGTACATTTCTTCCTCCGATTCTACATCGACAGATTCAGGGTTAAAAGCAGTCAAAGCAGAAGTTAAAGAGGCTAAAGCTCCCATAGGATGAGCACTTCTTGGAAAACTTTTTAAAATGAGCTTTAAGTCTTCGTCTACTAAAGACTCACTGTGGATATCCTCTAAAAACTTTTTCAGTTGGGCCTTTGTCGGTAATTGGCCAAAAATTAATAAATAAGCGACTTCTAGAAAGTCGGCCTTATTGGCTAAATCTTCGATGCTGTATCCGCGATATTTCAACTCCCCCTTTTCCCCATTTAAAAAAGTAATTTTGCTCTGACAAGACCCTGTATTTTTAAACCCTGGATCGAGCGTCACTAAACCAGTTTGAGCTCTTAGTGATTTGATATCGATCCCCGTTTCATTTTCCGTTCCTTCTACAAGAGGGAACTCATAGGTTTTGTTGTCATATGTGAGCTGTACTTTTTTGTCCATGGGAAAATTAATTAGAAGCGTAAATTTACTTAAAAATAGAGGATTTTGGAAATGAAAAAAGGGGGAAAATCCCCCTTTTAACTCTTCTGAAAAATCAAATTAAATTTTAAAGGCGTGGCGTTGGGGGAAATATGCCGTTTCAGCAAGTTCCTCTTCGATACGCAACAGTTGATTATACTTCGCCATACGATCGCTTCGCGAAGCAGAACCTGTCTTGATTTGTCCTGTATTTAAGGCAACTGCCAAGTCGGCAATAGTGTTGTCTTCTGTTTCTCCAGAACGGTGCGACATCACAGCAGTATAGCCAGCATTTTGCGCCATATTAACCGCAGCAATGGTTTCGGTTAAGCTTCCTATCTGATTGACTTTAATAAGAATTGAATTGGCGATTGATTCATTTATCCCACGGGAAAGTCGTTCGACATTGGTCACGAATAAGTCATCTCCTACCAATTGAACTTTATCGCCTACTTTTTCGGTGAGCGATTTCCAACCAGCCCAGTCGTTTTCATCCATGCCGTCTTCAATGGATATGATCGGGTACTTGGCTGAAAGTTCAGCGAGGTAGGTGGCTTGTTCTTCAGAGCTTCTTTTCACTCCACTCTCTCCTTCGAATAGGGTGTAGTCATAAACACCATCTTTATAGAATTCTGCGGCAGCACAATCGAGGGCTATCATGACCTCTTCGCCTGCTTTATATCCCGCATTACCAATGGCTTTGATTATGGTGTCGAGAGCATCTTCTGTTCCGTCTAAGGTTGGTGCAAATCCTCCTTCGTCGCCAACTGCAGTGCTTAGATTCCGGTCGTGCAATACTTTTTTGAGGTGATGAAAAATTTCGGTTCCCATTTGTATGGCTTTGGAAAAACTTTCAGCGACAACAGGCATGACCATAAATTCCTGAAAGGCAATGGGCGCGTCTGAATGTGATCCGCCATTGATAATGTTCATCATGGGGACTGGCAAGGTGTGGGCGCTTACTCCACCTACATAACGGTATAAGGGCATCCCTAATTCGTTTGCCGCGGCCTTGGCGACTGCCAATGAAACCCCAAGAATAGCGTTGGCTCCTAGTTTTGATTTGTTTGGCGTTCCGTCTAAATCGATCATCATCTGATCAATTTTATTTTGTTCAAAAACAGAAACGCCTACTATATGTTCTGCTAAATCATTGTTAACATTTGCAACAGCCTTTTGAACACCTTTGCCCATATAGTCTGTTCCGCCGTCGCGTAATTCTACAGCTTCGTGTTCGCCGGTAGAGGCCCCAGAAGGCACCGCCGCTCTTCCCAAAATTCCATTTTCTGTAATAACGTCAACTTCTACCGTAGGATTGCCACGAGAATCAAGAATTTGCCGCGCATGAATGTTAATGATAATACTCATTTTACTTTAGTTTAATTATAGTTTCTATTGATTAATTAATTCTTTGAATTGCGTAAATAAATATTTGGCATCGTTGGGGCCTGGAGCTGCCTCTGGATGATACTGAACGGAGAAGCATTTTTTTGATTTCATCTGTAATCCTGCTACCGTTTTATCATTGAGGTGGGTGTGGGTTATCTCAAGATCCGAATGGGCTTCGGCTTCCTCACGATTGACGGCAAAGCCATGATTTTGAGAAGTGATCTCCCCTTTGCCTGTGGTATGATTAATCACGGGGTGATTGATCCCTCGATGACCATTAAACATTTTAAAGGTAGAGACCCCATTGGCCAGAGCGATAACTTGGTGCCCAAGGCAAATACCAAAAAGGGGTAAATCGCGTTTTATGATTTCTTGTGCGACCTTCTGTGCTTGGTGAAGCGGTTCTGGGTCTCCGGGACCATTGGATAAAAAATAGCCATCGGGTTGCCAAGCTGCTAGTGTTTCAAAGTCTGTGTCGAAAGGAAAAACTTTGAGATAAATCCCTTGTGCTGCAATGTTCTTAAGTATGCTTTTTTTAATTCCTAAATCTAAAGCGGCTACTTTAACAGGGGCGTTTTCGTCTCCGTAAAAATAAGGGGTTTTGGTTGAAACGACCGAAGCTAGTTCTCTGCCTTCCATAGAGGGATAGTTCATTAGCTGAGCTTTTAGCGCTTCTAGCTTTTCGACTTCGGTGGTAATCACAGCATTTTGTGCGCCATGCTCTCGAATGTATTTAACTAAGGCTCGGGTATCCACATCAGATATTGCCACCTTATTGTGGGCTAAAAAATAGTCATATAGGTTTTTTGTTCCGCTTGGACGGGTATGATCAAAACTAAAGTTTTTACAAATCAAGCCCGCGATTTTAATGCTTTCAGACTGACTGTCGTCTTCTAGAGTACCGTAATTACCAATGTGTGCATTGGTGGTCACCATGAGTTGTCCGTAATAGGATGGATCTGTGAAAATTTCTTGATAACCTGTCATCCCGGTATTGAAACAAATTTCACCGAATGCGCTTCCCTCAATACCAACGGATTTACCGTAGAAAATAGTTCCATCGGCTAATAAAACAACGGCTTTTGAACGTTTTTTGTACTTCATATATCCCCAAAATTTTTACAAAGAAACATAAAAAAAAGGATAAACACTTAGCGCTTATCCTTCGTAATATGATGTAATTATTAACATCTTTATTCTTTAGCGTTATCTTCCGTTTCTGTCGCTTCAGCTTCTGGAGTTGCAGTGGTTTCTTCAGCCACGTCAACCGGTGCCGTTTCAGCTACAGGAGCGTCTTCTGTCTTTTTCGCTCGGCTTCTACGCGTCGATTTCTTCTTGGTTTCTGTTTTATTGGTATATACCTCGTTAAAGTCTACCAATTCAATCATGGCCATATCGGCATTGTCACCCAAGCGATTCCCCAATTTTATGATTCGAGTATATCCTCCAGGACGATCACCAATCTTAGTGGCAATGGTTCTAAAAAGATCAGAAACAGCCGCTTTATTTCGTAAATAACGAAAGGCTGTACGACGATTGTGTGTGGAATCTTCTTTGGCTTTAGTAATCAAAGGCTCAACAAATTGTTTGAGTGCTTTTGCTTTAGTTACTGTTGTATTGATTCGCTTGTGCTCAATTAATGAACAGGCCATGTTGGCTAACATCGATTTACGATGAGCAGTCTTTCGACCTAAGTGCATTACTTTTTTTCCGTGTCTCATTTCCTAGTCTATAAAAATGTCGGTTAGTCTTTATCTAATTTGTACTTCGCAAGGTTCATACCAAAGGATAGTCCTTTAAGTACAACCAACTCTTCTAACTCAGTTAACGATTTCTTACCGAAGTTTCTAAACTTCATCAAATCGTTTTTGTTGTATGAAACCAAGTCTCCAAGTGTTTCAACTTCTGCGGCTTTTAAACAATTCAAAGCACGAACTGAAAGGTCCATGTCTATTAATTTTGTTTTTAACAACTGGCGCATATGAAGCGATTCTTCGTCGTAAGTTTCGGTTTGTGCAATTTCATCAGCCTCAAGTGTAATGCGCTCATCAGAGAACAACAAGAAGTGATGAATGAGAGTTTTTGCAGCTTCAGTAAGCGCGTCTTTAGGATGAATAGAACCATCGGTAATGATTTCAAATACCAATTTTTCGTAATCTGTTTTCTGCTCCACACGGTAGTTCTCAATGCTAAATTTAACATTTTTCACTGGGGTGTAAATCGAGTCGATTGCGATGGTTCCCAATTGAGCATCCATTTTTTTATTTTCCTCTGCAGGCACGTATCCTCGTCCTTTTTCGATGGTCAGTTCCATATTGAGTTGAACACTCTTGTCGAGGTTACAAATGACCAAGTCAGTATTGAGAACTTGAAAGCCTGAGATAAACTTCTGAAAATCGGAGGCTTTTAATTGCTCTTGTCCTCCTATTGTAATACTAACCTTTTCGGTATCAAGGTCTTCAATTTGACGTTTGAAACGCACTTGTTTCAAATTCAAAATGATTTCAGTAACATCTTCTTCGATACCAGGGATGGTAGAAAATTCGTGATCAATATTCTCAATTTTTACTGAAGTGATTGCAAATCCTTCAAGGGAAGAAAGCAATACTCTTCTCAATGCGTTCCCAACTGTCAAACCATAACCTGGTTCTAAAGGACGAAATTCGAATTTTCCTTCGAATTCCGAAGAATCGATCATGATAACTTTGTCGGGTTTTTGAAAATTTAATATAGCCATAGGGTAAACTTCAGTTTATTATTTAGAATATAATTCTACGATGAGTTGCTCTTTAATGTTCTCAGGGATTTGTAAACGCTGAGGAGTAGAGACAAAGGTACCTTCTAAGGTAGCGCCATTCCAAGTAAGCCACTCATATACAGAAGAGTTGCGTTCTAGAGAATGGGTGATGGTGGTTAATGACTTCGATTTTTCACGAACACCAATAACGTCTCCCGCCTTGATATGACAAGAAGGGATATTAACGATTTCTCCATTCACTGTAATGTGACGGTGGGAAACCAATTGACGTGCTGCAGAGCGTGTAGGAGCAATTCCTAAACGGTAAACAACGTTGTCTAAGCGCGATTCACAAAATTGAAGCAAAACTTCACCTGTAACACCTTTGGCACGTGAAGCACGATTAAAAATGATACGGAATTGCTTTTCCAAAATACCATAGGTAAATTTGGCTTTTTGCTTCTCCATTAACTGGATAGCATACTCCGACTTTTTCCCACGTCTTCTATTATTGCCGTGTTGTCCTGGAGGGTAATTTCTTTTTTCAAACGATTTATCGGCACCAAAGATGGGTTCTCCAAATTTGCGTGCAATTTTTGTTTTTGGACCGGTATATCTTGCCATTTTATTTTGGTTGTAGTAAAAAGAGTTATGAATTAAGGTCGCTTCCTTCGATAACTATATGCCTTTTTACAGGTTAATATTAATTATACTCTACGTCGTTTTGGTGGTCGACAACCATTGTGTGGAAGTGGTGTCACATCGATAATCTCAGTCACCTCAATCCCGTTGTTGTGTAGGGTTCTGATGGCAGACTCGCGTCCATTACCAGGGCCTTTCACATAAACTTTAACTTGTCGCAAACCAGCTTCTTGTGCCACTTTAGCACAATCTTCCGCTGCAGTTTGTGCAGCATAAGGTGTGTTTTTCTTCGATCCTCTAAAGCCCATTTTTCCAGCTGAAGACCATGAAATTACTTCTCCTTTTAGGTTGGTAAGCGAAATAATAATGTTGTTGAAAGAAGCATTGATATGCGCTTCTCCAGTTGATTCAACAATAACTTTTCTTTTTTTGCTAGTTGTTTTAGCCATAATCTAGAATTATTTCGTTGCCTTTTTCTTATTTGCAACCGTTTTACGTTTTCCTTTACGCGTACGTGAATTGTTTTTTGTGCGCTGCCCTCTTAAAGGTAAACCGGCACGATGACGAATGCCACGGTAACATCCAATATCCATTAAACGCTTAATGTTTAATTGAATTTCTGAACGCAATTCACCTTCGATTTTAAATGAAGCGACCGCTTCACGGATAGACGCAATCTCGCTGTCGGTCCAATCGGATACTTTCTTACTTTCATCGACTTTAGCTTCAGCTAAAATACTTTGGGCACGACTACGACCGATACCGAAAATATAGGTCAGTGCAATAACGCCTCGCTTTTGTTTTGGAATGTCTACTCCTGATATTCTTGCCATAATTATCCTTGTCTTTGTTTAAATCTAGGATTCTTTTTGTTAATAACATAAAGGCGACCTTTTCTGCGAACAATCTTGCAGTCGGCGCTTCTTTTCTTTAATGATGCTCTTACTTTCATCTTTTCGTTTTTAAAATCTATAAGTGATCCTTGCTTTGGTTAAATCGTAAGGACTCATTTCTAATTTAACTTTATCTCCGGGCAATAGCTTGATGTAATGCAAGCGCATTTTTCCAGAAATATGGGCAGTCACTACATGACCATTTTCAAGTTCTACACGAAACATGGCATTTGACAATGCCTCTATAATCGTTCCTTCTTGTTCTATTGCTGCTTGCTTTGCCATAATTATACTGCTGCAGATTTACGGTTAGTACTGGCTTTCATCAAGCCGTCATAATGACGATTCAATAAATACGAATTCACTTGCTGAATCGTGTCGATGGCTACACCGACCATAATGAGTAATGATGTTCCGCCATAAAACAAAGCCCATCCCTGTTGCATTCCCATGAGCTTAACCACAACAGCTGGAAAAACGGCCAAAGCAGCTAAGTAAAGGGATCCTGGAAAGGTGATATGTGACATTACGGTATCTAAAAAATCACTGGTTTCATTGCCAGGGCGAACCCCTGGTATAAATCCACCACTGCGCTTTAAATCGTCCGACATCTTATTCGTAGGAACAGTAATCGCTGTGTAGAAATAGGTGAAAATGATAATCAACAAGCCAAAAACGATATTATACCACAAACCAAAGATGTCTGAAAAGTTAACTTGTAGCCATTGGCCAACATCCGAATCTCCCATAAGGCTACCAACATAGGTAGGTGCAAACATAATGGCCTGCGCAAAGATAATAGGCATAACCCCTGAGGCATTGAGCTTCAATGGAATGTATTGGCGTGAACCAAAGACGTTACGCTCATTTGCTCCGCCTTGTGTTCTTCTAGCATATTGAACTGGCACTTGGCGCACGGCCATGACCAGTAAAACAGAGAGTAAAATAATAACGATCCATAAAATAAGTTCGATCAGAATTAAAATTAATCCACCATTGTTTTCAGAGACGCGGGAAACCACCTCTTGGGCAAACGATAAGGGAAGAGTTGCAATGATCCCAACCATAATGAGCAGGGAAATACCATTTCCGATACCTTTATCCGTGATTTTTTCTCCTAACCACATGGCAAATATTGTCCCTGTGACGAGAATAATAACAGAAGGAACCATAAAGGAAAGTCCTTTACCGAGTATAAAAGCCGAATCGGGCACACCAAGTGCGCTGAGGCCAAAGAGGTAGGCTGGTGCTTGAACCACACAAATACCTATGGTGAGCCAACGTGTAATTTGATTGAGTGTTTTTCGACCGCTTTCACCTTCTTTTTGCAGCTTTTGCAAATAAGGAATCGCAATACCCATCAATTGAACCACAATCGAAGCGGAAATGTAGGGCATAATACCTAATGCGAAAACAGAAGCATTGGCAAATGCACCCCCAGTAAACATGTTTAAGACGCCTAATAAACCTCCTCCTCCAGTTCGATTGCCTAATTCGGCCAGCTGAACCGCATCAATACCAGGGAGGGTAATTTGAGCACCAAAACGATAAATTAGAAGGATAGTGAGCGTGACACCTATACGGTTACGCAATTCTTCTATTTTATAAATGTTAACAAGGGTTTCTATAAATTTCTTCATCCTTAATTATAATTCAATGGCTTCTCCGCCAGCAGCTTCAATCGCCGCTTTTGCCGAAGCAGTAAACTTATGTGCACTGACCTTTATCGCTGCTTTCAATTCACCGCGACCTAAAATTTTGACAAGTTCCGTTTTGCGTGCTAAACGCAATTCGACCATGCTATCAAATGCTAAAGTGTCCTTAATCTTTTTGGCGTCGACCAATTCTTGCAAAGTATCGAGGTTAATTCCTTGATATTCTTTGCGGTTGATATTTTTAAAACCAAATTTTGGTAAACGACGTTGTAGTGGCATCTGCCCCCCTTCAAATCCTAATTTCTTAGAGTATCCAGAACGTGATTTTGCCCCTTTGTGACCACGTGCAGCAGTACCCCCTTTGCCTGAACCTTGACCGCGGCCAAGTCGTTTTGCATTTTTGTGGGTCGACCCTGCAGCGGGTTGTATATTACTTAAGTCCATATTATCAATTTAGGCTTCTGAAACAGAAACCAAGTGTTCAACTTTTTTTATCATTCCTAGAATATTGGGGGTGGCTTCATGAATGACTTCCTTCCCAATTCCTCTTAAACCAAGTGCTTCAAGGGTACGCTTTTGATTTTGCAAACGCTTGATGCTACTTTTAACTTGTTTTACTTTCACTTTTGCCATGGCTGATTGAATTATCCGTTAAATACTTTATCTAATGAAATTCCCCTTTGGCGCGCAACAGTTTCAGCATTTCTCAATTGGAGAAGTGCGTCAAAAGTGGCTTTAACCACATTGTGAGGGTTAGACGATCCTTGAGACTTTGAAAGAACATTGTGTACACCAACGGCTTCTAGTACGGCACGAACAGCACCACCTGCAATCACCCCTGTACCTGCAGAGGCAGGCTTAAGGAAAACGCGGGCGCCGCCGTACTTCCCTTTTTGCTCATGAGGAAGAGTACCGTTGTTTATCGGGATACGGACTAGGTTCTTTTTGGCATCTTCAACCGCTTTTGAAATCGCTTCTGCTACTTCTTTCGATTTACCCAAACCTTGACCAACAACACCGTTTTCATCACCAACAACAACGATGGCTGAAAATCCAAATGCACGTCCACCTTTAGTCACTTTAGTCACACGCTGGACACCAACAAGGCGGTCTTTTAATTCTAAACCTCCTGGTTTAACTAATTCAACGTTTTTATAATCTTGATACATATGTACTTATTAAAATTTTAATCCCCCTTCGCGTGCGCCGTCAGCTAACGATTTTACTCGCCCATGATAGAGGTAACCACCGCGGTCAAATTTCACAACACTGATCCCAGCGGCGATAGCTTTTTCGGCAATGTTTTTACCAACCACTGCGGCGGTTGATTGTTTATTGTCTTGCTCTTCCACACCTTTGTCTCTTGAAGAGGCCGCTACAAGGGTTTTACCACTTGTATCGTCTATGATTTGTGCGTAGATTTCTTTGTTACTTCTAAAGACCGATAAGCGTGGTGTATCCGCAGTTCCAGAAACAGTTTTGCGAATGCGACGACGAATTCTTAGTCTTCTTTCTTCTTTATTTAGTCCCATATTTAACGACTTATGCAGATTTACCTGCTTTTCTTCTAATTTGTTCTCCTACGAATTTGACTCCTTTTCCTTTGTAAGGTTCAGGCTTGCGGAAAGAGCGGATCTTTGCCGCCACAAAACCAACCAACTGCTTGTCGTGAGACGATAGCTTAATGATGGGGTTTTTCCCTTTTTCAGAAATGGTTTCAACTTTTACTTCAGGGGCAATATCCAACAGAATATTGTGTGAAAAACCTAAAGCAAGATCAAGCTTTTGACCTTGATTTGAGGCGCGGTAACCCACCCCTACCAATTCGAGTTCTTTCGTAAAGCCCTTGCTAACTCCTTCGACCATATTGGCCAAAAGAGCACGGTAGAGCCCATGCTTCGATTTGTGTTCTTTGGATTCAGAATTTCTTTTAACGGTGATGGTTCCTTCATTTTGAGCGATGGACACCCCGTCATACGGTTGTTCTAGTTCACCTAGTTTTCCTTTTACGATAACTTTGTCGGCCTGGATGTCAACAGTGACACCTTCAGGGATCGCTACAGGATTATTACCAACTCTAGACATTTTGTTTAAATTTTATTGTTTAATAAACGTAACATAATAATTCACCACCGACGTTTTCACGTTCGGCTTGTTTACCTGTCATGACACCCTTTGAGGTAGAAACAATTGAAATTCCTAGCCCGTTGAGAATTCGTGGTAAATCGCCTGACCCAGCATATTTGCGTAGTCCTGGTGTTGAGATACGTTGAATTTTTTTAATGACCGGTGCCTTGGTGGCTGAATCGTATTTTAAAGCGATCTTGATACTTCCTTGCTTGTTGTCAGTTTCTTCGAACTTATAACTCAAGATATAGCCTTGATCGAATAATATTTTTGTGATTTCTCTTTTCACATTAGACGCCGGAATATCGACCACGCGATGACCCGCGGCATTGGCATTTCGGATTCTAGTAAGATAATCTGCTAAAGGATCTGTGAACATAATTCTATTTTTTTAAGATTACCAACTTGCTTTTGTTACTCCAGGAATTAATCCTTTGTTGGCCATTTCTCTAAAGGTTACCCTTGAAATACCAAATTGACGCATATAGCCTTTTGGACGACCCGTCAATTTGCAACGGTTGTGCATGCGCACAGGCGAAGCATTTTTAGGAAGTTTTTGTAAGGCTTCGTAATCGCCAGCCTCTTTTAATGCTTTGCGTTTTGCAGCATATTTTGCAACTGTTTTTGCACGTTTAACTTCGCGTGCTTTCATTGATTCTTTTGCCATCTTAATTCTTTTTAAAAGGTAATCCTAGTTCTGTCAACAATGACTTTGCTTCTTTATCGGTAGGTGCTGAAGTCACAAAAGTGATGTCCATACCAGCGATTTTATTTACTTTATCTATATCAATTTCAGGAAATATGATTTGTTCTGTGATCCCTAAAGTATAGTTTCCACGTCCATCAAAACCTCCTGCTTTGACACCTTGAAAATCACGTACACGCGGTAGGGCCACCGTTACGAGGCGGTCGAGAAATTCATACATACGCTCACCACGTAGGGTCACTTTAGCGCCAATGGGCATACCTTTACGCAATTTAAAGGAAGCGACATCTTTTTTGGAAATGGTCGCTACCGCTCGCTGTCCGCAAATGGCAGTTAATTCTTCTACTGCGTGATCGATCAATTTTTTATCGGCAACAGCAGCTCCAACCCCACGGCTGAGAACAATTTTCTCGAGGGTAGGCACCTGCATGACATTAGAGTAGCTGAACTCCTCTTTGAGGGCACCAACGATGCGCTCATTAAATTCTTGTTTTAGTCTCGGTGTATAACTCATCACTAAATTACTTCGTTAGATTTTTTCGCATATCTTACTTTTTTATCGCCTTCGATTCGGTAACCCACACGTGTGGTCTGGCCGTCGGCAGTCAACAAAGAAAGATTTGAAATTTGAATAGGCGCTTCTTTTTCTTGAATACCACCTTGGGGATTCTGAGCGCTTGGTTTGGCATGTTTTTTTACAAGGTTAACACCGCCAACGATGGCTTTGTTGTCTTCACGTAAAACTTGTAAAACTTCCCCTTCTGCACCTTTGTGCGACCCAGCGATTACGCGAACCTTATCTCCTGTTTTAATTTTTAATTTTCCCATGGGATTGAATTAAAGCACTTCAGGTGCTAATGATACAATTTTCATGAACTGTTTGTCTCGTAACTCACGTGCCACAGGCCCAAAAACACGTGTACCACGCATTTCACCAGTAGGATTGAGCAATACACAAGCGTTGTCATCGAAACGGATATACGATCCATCGGGACGACGTACCTCTTTTGTCGTTCGAACCACAACAGCGGTTGAGACCTGTCCTTTTTTTACAGTTCCAGAAGGAGAGGCTTCTTTAACGGTAACGACAATTTTGTCACCTAAAGAGGCATAACGTCTTTTGGTTCCACCCAACACACGAATGGTGAGGACTTCTTTGGCACCGGTGTTATCGGCTACTTTTAATCTTGATTCTTGTTGTAACATGATTACTTAGCTCTTTCAATGATTTCTACTAATCTCCAGCACTTTGATTTACTCAAAGGCCGAGTTTCCATGATTTTTACAGTATCACCAATATTACAATCGTTGGTGTCGTCATGGGCAACATATTTTTTAGTCTTTAAAACGAATTTTCCGTACATGGGGTGCTTAACGCGTTTCACCTCTGAAACAACAATAGATTTTTCCATTTTGTTGCTGGTAACGACACCGATTCGTTCTTTTCTTAGATTTCTACTTTCCATATACTAGGCTTCTTGTTGTCTTTGCGTAATGGCCGTTTGCAAACGCGCAACGGTTCTACGGATGGTTCTTATTTGCAACGGATTTTCAAGAGGAGTGATGGTATGCGCCATAGTCAACTCTCCGAGTTGTTTTTTGAAGTCATCCAATTTATCTTGAAGATCTGCGAGCGAAAGATTGCTTATTTCTGATTGTTTCATAGTTCTTGATCAATTATGCTTGAAAATCTCGCGCAATAATAAATTTTGTTCTCACCGGAAGTTTTTGAGCGGCTAGGCGCAAAGCTTCTTTAGCAATATCAATGGGGACCCCAGAAACCTCAAACATAATGCGGCCAGGTTTTACCACAGCAACAAAATATTCGGGGGCTCCTTTTCCTTTCCCCATACGAACCTCAAGTGGTTTTTTAGTAATGGGTTTGTCTGGAAAAATTTTGATCCACAGCTGACCTTCTCTTTTCATATAACGTGTCGCTGCGATACGAGCCGCCTCGATCTGACGTGAGGTGATGAATTTTGAGTCCAAGGATTTTATGCCAAACATTCCATTGGAAAGTTGGTGTCCACGCTGAGAAATACCTTTCATACGGCCTTTCTGCGCTTTGCGGAATTTTGTTCTTTTAGGTTGTAGCATGTTTCCTCCCTATTTATTTTCTACGTCTCTGACGTTGATTGTTATTCTTTCCTCCATTGTTGGTCTTCTTGGTCATTCCAACCAAAGGAGATAATTCGCGTTTACCATATACCTCCCCTTTCATGATCCATACTTTGATTCCCAATCGACCATAAGTCGTATGAGCCTCAACAAGAGCATAATCGATGTCGGCTCTGAAGGTTGATAACGGAATACGTCCTTCTTTGTAGGCCTCGGAACGTGCCATTTCAGCTCCATTTAAACGCCCTGAAATTTGAATTTTAATGCCTTCTGCATTCATTCGCATGGAAGCGGCGATGGCCATTTTGATGGCTCTTCGGTAAGAAATACGTCCTTCGATTTGACGAGCAATAGACGCGCCTACTAATTGCGCATCGAGTTCTGGTCGCTTAATTTCAAAGATGTTGATTTGCACTTCTTTGGCCGTGATTTTCTTTAATTCCTCTTTAAGCTTGTCCACTTCTTGTCCGGCTTTACCAATGATGATGCCTGGACGAGCAGTGGTGATCGTGATGGTGATAAGCTTAAGGGTACGTTCAATAATAACGTTTGAGACACTCGCTTTTGATAAACGCGCGTGAATATACTTTCTTATTTTATCGTCTTCGGCAATTTTATCACCGTAGTCGTTCCCTCCATACCAATTGGAGTCCCAACCTCTGATAATGCCTAAGCGATTTCCGATAGGGTTCGTCTTTTGTCCCATATTAACTTTCTAAATTGTTAGATCCTAAAACTAGCGTCACGTGATTTGAACGTTTGCGAATACGATGCGCACGTCCTTGTGGTGCGGGACGCAAACGCTTCAACATACTGCCGCCATCTACACGGATTTCTTTTACATACAACGCTGCCTTTTCAATGTCAGCGTCTTCGTTTTTTGCTTGCCAATTGGCCAAAGCCGATAACAATAGTTTTTCCAAACGACGAGAAGCCTCTTTAGAGTTGAACTTCAAAATCGCCAAGGCATTGTTAACGTCTTTCCCACGAACTAAGTCTGCGACCAGACGCATTTTACGTGGTGAAGTTGGGCAATTGTTTAACTTGGCAAAAACCAGCGATTTCTTCGCTTCTTTAATTGCTAGTGCGGTTTGTCTTTTACGATTTCCCATGACTGTTATTTTTTGCCTTTATTTTTAGCTCCTGCATGACCGCGGAACGATCGTGTAGGAGAAAATTCGCCTAATTTATGTCCTACCATATTCTCAGTAATATATACTGGAATAAATTGTCTTCCGTTGTGAACACCAATCGTTTGACCGACAAAATCGGGGGTAATCAAAGAGGCGCGAGACCATGTTTTGATTACAGATTTCTTTCCAGATTCTACATTGGCGGCTACCTTTTTTTCAAGGCTGTGGTGCACAAAAGGTCCTTTTTTTAATGAACGTGCCATAGTTGCTTATTTTTTTCTACGTTCGATAATGAATTTATTACTCGCTTTGGTCTTAGAACGTGTTCTATAGCCTTTGGCTGGTACACCGTTGCGGTTACGCGGGTGTCCACCAGAAGCACGACCTTCTCCACCACCCATGGGGTGATCGACGGGGTTCATGGCTACAGGACGTGTTCTAGGACGACGGCCTAACCAGCGTGAACGTCCTGCTTTTCCAGAGACCAAGAGCTGGTGATCTGAATTGGAAATCGCACCAATGGTCGCCATACAGGTGACCAAGATCATCCGTGTTTCGCCTGAAGGCAATTTCACGGTGGCGTATTTTCCATCGCGCGCCATCAACTGTGCAAAAGCACCGGCACTCCGAGCGATATTCGCTCCTCGGCCGGGGTGCAATTCGATGCAAGAAATGATGGTTCCTAATGGAATGGCTGAAAGCGGAAGGGTATTGCCTACTTCTGGAGCAACATTCTCTCCAGAAACGACCTGTTGTCCAACCTTTAAACCATTTTGAGCAATAATGTAACGCTTTTCGCCATCGGTGTACTCTACCAAGGCGATAAAAGCGGTACGGTTAGGATCGTATTCTATGCTTTTTACTTCTGCTGTGACATCAAACTTATTGCGTTTGAAATCTACAATACGATACCGCTTTTTATGACCTCCACCTACGTGACGAATGGTCATTTTACCGGTATTGTTTCTTCCTCCTCTACGCTTCTTCGGAGCCAAAAGGCTTTTTTCCGGCTTATCAGTAGTAATTGCGTCAAATCCATTTACTACTCTAAAACGCTGCGCTGGAGATATCGGTTTTAATTTTCTAACTGACATGTGACGCTATTAAAGATTATTATAAAAATCAATCGCATCGCCTTCGGCAACATCAACGATGGCCTTTTTGATGCGGTTTGTTTTTCCTCGCTGTAGTCCAGTTTTTGTATAACGCGTTTTGCGTTCTGGACCATAGTTTTGGGTTCTTACTTTTTCAACAGATACCCCATAAGCAGCTTCCACTGCTTTTTTTATTTCTACTTTGTTCGCTGTAGTGTCGACCAAGAACGTGTAGCGATTATTCATCTCGCTATCGGCCGTGGCTTTTTCCGTAATGATGGGTTTTATCAAAATACTCATAACACTATGCTTTATTCAAAATAGTTACAATGTCGGCGACAGATGATTCGCTTATTACAATATTGTTGGCATTAACAATATTGTAAGTACTTAATTCAGAGGTGGTTAACGCTTCTGAGTTTTTCAAATTGCGCGACGACAAATATACGTTATTATTTGGCTCAGCCAAGACGAGTAAAGACTTTTTACTTTCGATGCCCAAAGACGTCAAAAGGGAAATGTAAGAAGCGGTTTTTGGTGCTTCAAAATTAAAGTCTTCTAAAACGATGATTGATTTTTCTTGCGCCTTCATGCTCAGGGCAGATTTACGTGCCAATCGTTTTACTTTTTTATTTACTTTTTGGCTGTAGTCTCGGACACGTGGACCAAAAACACGACCTCCTCCGCGGAACAAAGGATTCTTAATTGAACCAGCCCTTGCGGTACCTGTTCCTTTTTGTTTTTTAATTTTTCGTGTACTTCCCTTAATTTCACTGCGTTCTTTGGCTTTGTGGGTCCCTTGGCGTTTATTGGCCAAGTGCGACTTTACATCCAAATAAATGGCGTGGGTGTTGGGCTCTATCCCGAATACGTCTTTAGAAAGTTCTACTTTCCGTCCCGTATCTTTTCCTTGAATATCAACAACGGCTACTTTCATTATTTCTCAACGATTACATAAGCGTTTTTATGGCCTGGGACACATCCTTTGACAACCAAAAGATTTTTCTCAGTAACCACTTTCAACACTCTTAGGTTCTGTACTTTAACTTTATCGCCTCCCATTCTTCCGGCCATGCGCATTCCTTTGAATACTCGTGCAGGATAAGACGCTGCACCAATCGATCCTGGTGCACGTAAACGGTTATGCTGACCGTGTGTGGCTTGCCCCACACCGCCAAAACCGTGACGTTTGACTACCCCTTGAAAACCTTTCCCTTTGGAAGTTCCAGAGATGTCAACAAATTCGCCCTCTTCAAAGAGGTCTACTGATATAGTGTCTCCCAACTGATACTCTTGTTCAAAATTTTGGAATTCAACGACTTTCTTTTTGGGAGCAGTATTCGCCTTTTTAAAGTGTCCTTGCGACGCTTTATCTGTGCGTTTTTCTGCCTTGTCATCGAAACCTAATTGAAGCGCATCATAGCCATCAACCGCTGCGGTTCTGACTTGGGTTACCACGCATGGTCCAACTTCGATTACGGTGCAAGGGATGTTTTTCCCTTTCTCGTCAAAGAGGCTGGTCATACCGACTTTTTTTCCTATTAACCCAGACATTTTATTTAATTATAATTGATTATTAATTTATTCTTTGGTGAACTTACACTTTGATTTCAACTTCAACACCACTTGGCAATTCGAGTTTCATCAACGCATCAATGGTTTTTGAAGACGAACTGTAAATGTCTAACAAACGCTTGTATGAGCATAACTTAAATTGCTCGCGCGATTTTTTGTTAACGTGTGGTGAACGCAAAACGGTAAATATCTTTTTGTGCGTTGGCAAAGGAATGGGTCCAGTGACCACCGCGCCAGTGGTTTTTACCGTCTTAACAATCTTATCGGCTGATTTATCAACCAAGTTGTAATCGTAAGATTTTAATTTTATTCTAATTTTTTGACTCATCGTAAATGATTTAAGCGTTTTGTCCTTTAACTTCAGCAATAACCGATTCCGAAATATTGGAAGGGGTTTCTGCATAGTGTGAAAATTCCATGGTAGAAGTCGCACGTCCTGAGGAGAGCGTACGTAAAGAGGTGACATATCCGAACATTTCAGAAAGTGGCACTTCAGCTTTGACCACTTTAGACCCTGCACGGTCGTCCATGTTGTTGACTTGTCCGCGGCGGCGGTTGAGATCTCCAACAATGTCTCCCATATTTTCTTCAGGGGTTAGCACTTCTAGTTTCATAATGGGCTCCATGATAACGGCACGGGCCGCTTTTGCGGAAGATTTAAACCCAAGTTTAGCCGCCAATTCGAACGACAGTGAATCGGAATCTACCGGGTGGAAAGATCCGTCTTTGAGTGTGATTTTCATGGCGTCAACTTCGAATCCAGCTAACGGACCATTTTTCATCGATTCTCTAAATCCTTTTTCAACCGCAGGAATGTATTCTTTAGGAACATTTCCTCCTTTGATTTCGTTGACAAATTCGAGTCCGGTTTTACCTTCTTCAGCGGGCTCAATAGTAAAGACGATATCGGCAAATTTACCACGACCACCCGACTGCTTTTTGTAAACTTCGCGGTGATCTGCTAGTGCCGTTAGGGCTTCTTTGTACTCTACTTGAGGCTGTCCTTGGTTGACTTCTACTTTGAATTCACGCTTCAAGCGGTCAACGATAATGTCAAGGTGTAACTCTCCCATTCCAGAGATGACGGTTTGCCCAGAGGCTTCATCGGTTTTCACTTGGAAGGTAGGGTCTTCTTCTGCGAGTTTAGCTAAAGCCATTCCGAGCTTATCCACATCGGCTTTGGTTTTAGGTTCAACAGCAATACCAATGACAGGATCTGGAAAGTCCATACTTTCCAAAATAATGGGGGATTTTTCAGCAGATAAGGTGTCGCCTGTTTTAATGTCTTTAAAACCGACAGCTGCTCCAATATCTCCTGCTTCGATATAATCGATTGAGTTTTGCGTATTGGAGTGCATTTGATAGATCCGCGAGATACGTTCTTTTTTACCTGAACGATTGTTTAAAACGTAAGACCCTGCATCGAGACGACCAGAGTAAGCACGGAAAAAGGCTAAACGTCCTACATAAGGGTCTGTAGCAATTTTAAAGGCCAAGGCCGCAAAAGGATCATCTTTCGAGGGCTTTCGGGCAATTTCTTCACCAGAATCAGGATCAGTTCCAATAATCGCTTCCTTGTCTTCAGGAGAAGGCAAATAGCGGCAAACAGCGTCTAATAAGAATTGGACACCTTTGTTCTTAAATGAAGAACCGCACACCATAGGGATGATGCTCATGTCTTGAGTGGCAGCACGCAAAGCGGCATGAACTTCTTCTTCTGTAATCGATTCTGGATCTTCAAAATATTTTTCTAAAAGTCCTTCGTCATATTCGGCGACTGCTTCAATGAGTTGGCCGCGAAGACTTTCGGCTTCATCTTTAAGGTCGTCTGGAATGTCGATAACGTCGAAAGTAGATCCGAATTTTTCGTCATGCCAAACAATCGCTCGGTTTTTGACTAAGTCTACAATCCCTTTAAAATCTTCTTCGTCGCCGATATTTAAGACAATCGGTACGGCATTGGACTTGAGCATGTCGCGCACTTGCTGACAAACGCCTAGGAAGTTCGATCCTTGTCGGTCCATTTTATTGACAAATCCGATACGGGGTACTTTGTAGTTGTCGGCCAAACGCCAGTTAGTTTCAGACTGTGGCTCAACACCATCAACCGCCGAGAATAAAAAAACCAATCCATCGAGTACACGAAGAGATCGGTTAACTTCCACTGTAAAATCTACGTGGCCAGGGGTATCAATAATGTTGAAGTGATAAGGTTTACTATCGGGAAGGGGTTGTCCTTGTTCTGTTGGAAAGTTCCACGTACAAGTGGTGGCCGCAGAGGTGATGGTAATTCCACGCTCTTGCTCCTGCTCCATCCAGTCCATGGTGGCCGCACCATCGTGCACTTCACCGATTTTATGACTCACACCTGTATAAAAAAGGATGCGTTCTGTAGTGGTGGTTTTCCCGGCATCAATGTGCGCAGCAATCCCAATGTTTCGTGTTAATTTTAAATTTCTTGCCATGATGAAAAAATCAAATAGATATAGTGATTAGAATCTAAAATGTGAGAAAGCTTTATTCGCTTCGGCCATCTTGTGGGTATCAACGCGTTTTTTAACGGCAGCACCTTCTTCTTTGGCGGCGGCCAAAATTTCGTTGGCGAGGCGTAATGCCATTGATTTTTCGTTGCGCTTGCGGGCGAAACTAATCATCCATTTCATGGCGAGAGATACTTTTCGATCGGGTCGAATCTGCATAGGAATTTGAAAAGTAGCACCTCCAACACGACGACTGCGCACCTCAACGTGTGGCATAACGTTTGAAAGAGCTTCTTTCCAGACTTCTAAAGCTGTTTTTTCTTCATCTTGGCTGCGTTCTTCTACTATGGCAATGGCATCGTAAAAGATTTTAAAGGCAACCGATTTCTTTCCATCCCACATGATCATGTTTACAAAGCGGGTAACGAGCTGGTCGTTGAACTTCGGATCTGGGAGGAGGGGACGTTTTTTTGCTTGTCTTTTTCTCATTGTTTACTGTGTTTTGCGAGTAGATTTACTTTTTAGGTCGTTTGGCGCCGTATTTTGAACGACGTTGTAAGCGGCCTTCAACACCAGCGGTGTCGAGTGCGCCTCTTACGATGTGATAACGAACTCCCGGTAAATCTTTTACTCTTCCGCCACGGACCAATACTATCGAGTGCTCTTGGAGGTTGTGTCCTTCTCCGGGGATATAAGCATTGACCTCCTTACCGTTGGTCAATCGAACACGTGCGACTTTACGCATCGCTGAGTTCGGCTTTTTTGGCGTGGTGGTATATACACGGGTGCAAACCCCACGTCGTTGAGGACACGAATCCAAAGCAGCCGATTTACTCTTCTTGGCGAGTGTGGCTCTTCCTTTTCGTACTAATTGTGCAATAGTTGGCATACAAATTGTTTAAATTCCCATTTTTAAGGGCTGCAAATGTAGTGACTTTATTCGTCCTTTCCAACCGTTTTTTTACAAAATATCCCTCGATTCTGATTTTTTTTTATCCAAAGGTTTTGGTGAGGTTAATTGAAGTAATTTATCCTTCACTTTACAGAAGTTTTTGTCTTCAATTTTTCTCAACCACTTTGTCTATTATTTTTAAGGGAAAACACTAAATAGGCTAAGAAGCATAGGTCATTTAAGACAATTTAAGCCAGCTTTATTCTTGCGCTTTATGGTTTTTTTGAAAATTTTACTCTATTCAGTTACATGAACTTAACAACAAAAAAATGATTTTGAAGATTCCTTCTGGGACTACTCTTCCTACAAAATTTGGCTTTAGTGTTTTTTTATAATTGATTTCGACCAAAGATTTGATTCCTGTTGGATTGTTCATAAACCAATGGGGCAGCTCTTCTGAAGCAATTTTATATAGACTTTTGTTTTTAATTCTAATGATTGATCCCATGTATTCCATCCAAACTGATTAGTGTTTAATCTTCCTAATTCAGTCATTATAATAGACAAATACCCCGTCAGCAGCACGCACTTTTAAAAAAAGAGCCTTTGAAAAAACGTGTGTTTTCTTTAAGGGATTGAGACATATATAACTTATAGTAAATAATTTTTTAAGATTTTTTTAACATTGAGAAAAAAAATATTAAATTGCTCAACTTTTACTATTAACATATATATATCAAAAATGAAAAAACTATTATTATTAGTGACATTTAGTATGCTATTTGCAT
>JBMZTS010000002.1:0-40334 GCA_049623905.1 Flavobacteriaceae bacterium | reverse complement strand
AACTAAATTTTGATACGATGGTCCCGAGATAGAAGCAATCTTCTCTCTTCATCGTACTATTATTCCTCCTCCTTGGTCGCTTCTTCGTCAGACGCTTCAGGAGAAGCTTCTTCTGCTGGTGCTGCTTCTGCAGGGGCTTCTTCTGCTGCTTCTACTTCTGCAGGGGCTGCTTCTGCAGGGGCTTCCTCTACAGCGGGCGCTTCTTCTTGGGTTTCAGCTTCAACAGCTGGTGTTACCTCGGCTTCTTGTTCCTCTTCTTGAGCGGCTTCAGCTTCTTGGGCTGCGGCCTCGGCAATGGCTTCTTCTTCCAATGCTTTCGCATCGGCAATACGCTTCTCATTGACTGCTTTCTCAGCATCTAAAGCTTTTGTTCTTGCTTCAGAGTCGGCCTTAGATAAACGGTCGACTTTAGCTTGTATTTTACCTTCTTTTTCTACAAGCCATGCTTCAAATTTAGCATCGGCTTCTTCTTGTGAATGGGCCCCCTTGCGGACACCTCCATTGAGGTGGTGTTTTAACATTACGCCGCGATAAGACAAAAGCGTTCTTGCAGTATCGGTTGGTTGTGCCCCATTTTCGAGCCACTTAACCGCACTATCAAGATTAATGTCAACCGTTGCAGGGTTGGTGTTTGGATTGTAAGTTCCTATTTTTTCAAGGTATCGACCGTCGCGTTTGGAGCGTGAATCGGCTGCAACAACCCAGTAGAAGGGTTTTCCTTTTTTTCCGTGTCTTTGTAGTCTAATTTTTACAGGCATATCATATTAATTTGTGAGCGTTCTCGACACTCGGGTTATTAATTCAGGCTGCAAATGTAACATTTTATTTAAAAACAAATACGCTTTCTATCAAGAGATATTAAAAATAGATTAAATCTACTTTGAATCAGGTTTGTAGAACCATTTTAAAGCCTTATTTTTGCGCCCTAATTTATTGAGAAAATTCATGCAAATTACTAGAACAGACGTCGATGCCCTAAATGCAAAAATTGGTATTTCTATTGAACAAAAAGACTTTTCCGAAAAGGTGGATAGCATCTTAAAAGATTACCGCAAAAATGCGAATATCCCAGGATTTAGAAAAGGACATGTTCCTATGGGAATGATAAAAAAACAATACGAAACCGCTGTTACCGCTGACGAAGTAAACAAGTTACTCCAGGAAAATTTAAACACCTATATACAGGAAGAAAAACTTGAATTACTGGGCAATCCACTTCCTGTAATGCAAGAAGAGATTGATTGGAAAGCGCAGACCCTTTCGTTTGAATTTGAGCTCGGCTTAGCTCCAGCCTTTGAAGTCAAACTTAAAAGTGGTAAGAAGGTGACCCAATATCAGATCGAAGCCGATAAAAAGATGGTTGAAGAACAAGTCAACCACCTCCAAAAACAATACGGCAAGCTTGAAGCAAAAAGCACAATCACTGAAGGCCTTGAATTGAGCCTTAAAGTCACTGAGGAAGAATCTGCCACAGACACTACCACCACAATTGAGTGGGATCAATTTAAAGGAAAAAAGAACTTAGACGTGTTGAAAAATGCGGAATTAAACACTCCCTTTACCTTGAAAACAAAAGGGCTTTTTAAAGAAGATCACGTTTTGGCACGTGCCCTTGGAACAACCGTCGATCAATTGGATCAAGCACCTAAAGAAGTTACATTGACTATAACCGAAGCCAACCAACGTATATTGGCAGACCTCGATCAAAGCTTGTTTGACAAACTCTATGAGCCAGGTAGTGTTAAAAATGTCACCGATTTAAAAGCAAAAATTAAAGAGGGAATTGAAAAACAGTTTGTGCAACAAGCCGAACAAAAACTATTGAACGACGTGACCGAAAGCCTTATCAAGAGCACAAAGTTCGATTTGCCTAAGGACTTTTTGGTGCGATGGCTTCAAAATAGTGGAGAAAATCCATTGACAGAAGAAGAGGCAAAAGAAGAATATGAAAAATCTGAAAAAGGCATTCGTTATCAACTTATCGAAGGTTATTTAATTAAAAATAACGATTTACAAATTCAATTTGAAGAACTTCAAACCTTTGCCAAAGGCATGATAAAGCAACAAATGGCGCAATATGGTCAGCTAGATCCTTCTGAAAAAGAATTAGAAGATATCGCTGCTCGTATTTTTAGTAATCAAGAGGAGACCAAGCGTTTGTCTGATCAATTAATGAGTCAAAAATTACTCGACTTTTATAAGGCCAATGCCAATCTAAAGATTAAGAAAGTCAACTATGATGCCTTTGTAAAAGAGGCCTATGGTTCAGCACAATAAAAATGTGTACCTTTAGTTATAATAAAAAACAGTGTTAATGAATTACGGAAAAGAGTTTAAGAAATACGCCACCAAGCACCATGGGATCAATGCGATGTATTATGATAAAATTACGAGCAGCATGACCCCTTACATCATCGAAGAACGTCAGATGAATGTAGCGCAGATGGATGTTTTTTCACGCCTAATGATGGATCGTGTCATGTTTTTAGGAACAGCCATTGATGACCAAGTGGCCAATGTTATTCAGGCCCAGTTGTTGTTCCTACAAAGCGTAGATGCCAAACGAGACATTCAAATGTACATCAACTCTCCAGGAGGAAGTGTATATGCTGGTTTGGGCATTTATGACACCATGCAATACATCAGCCCAGATGTCGCCACTATTTGCACCGGTATGGCCGCCTCAATGGGTGCCGTCCTTTTGTGTGCTGGTCAAGAAGGCAAGCGTACTGCTCTTCCTCATGCCCGAGTAATGATTCACCAACCTTTAGGTGGTGCACAGGGACAAGCTTCTGACATTGAAATTACCGCACGTGAAATTTTAAAACTTAAAGACGAACTGTATCAAATCATTGCAAAACACTCGGGTCAGTCCGTCGAAAAAGTAAATAATGACAGTGACCGTGACTATTGGATGAAAGCCGAAGAAGCAAAAGCCTATGGTATGGTTGATGAAGTATTGACCAAATAAAGACCAAATAAGATGAGTTCTGAAAATTTAAATTGTTCCTTTTGTGGCCGGTCTAAACCACAAACCGATTTATTGATTGCAGGACTCGATGCGCACATTTGCGATCGATGTATTGAGCAAGCCCATGGTATTGTCTCAGAAGAAAATTCTGACACAGCGCTAGAGTCCTCAAGTTTTGAGCTCAAACCCCCAAAGCAAATCAAAGCTTTTCTCGATGAATTTGTCATCGGCCAAACAGAGGCCAAAAAAGTACTTTCTGTCGCTGTTTACAATCATTACAAACGTATTCTCCATCCAAAAATTGAAGATCATATCGAGATTCAAAAGAGCAATATTCTCCTAGTGGGTCAAACAGGGACAGGAAAAACACTTTTAGCGCAAACAATTGCGAAAATGCTACAGCTTCCCTTGGCGATAGTCGATGCCACTATTCTAACAGAAGCGGGTTATGTGGGTGAAGATGTTGAAAGTATCCTTACGCGCCTGCTCCAAGCAGCGGACTATGATGTTGAAAACGCGCAAAAAGGGATCGTTTTCATTGATGAAATTGATAAAATTGCCCGAAAGAGCGACAACCCTTCCATCACCCGAGATGTCTCTGGAGAAGGTGTACAACAAGCTTTACTTAAACTTTTGGAAGGCACAGTGGTCAACGTCCCCCCCAAAGGAGGACGAAAGCATCCTGATCAAAAATTTATTGAAGTCGATACCTCGAATATCCTCTTTATTGCTGGCGGTGCTTTCGATGGGATCGAACGCGAAATTAACAAACGTTTAAATCTTCAAGCCATTGGCTATAAAACAGCCCAAGCAACTGAAGAAATTGATCAAGAAAACCTCTTGCAATACATCAATCCTAGAGACGTCAAATCGTTTGGTCTGATTCCTGAAATCATAGGACGCCTGCCTGTTTTGACTTATATGCATCCGCTCGATGGCAAAACCCTTCGTTCTATCTTGACAGAACCCAAAAATGCATTGACCAAACAGTATGAGAAATTGTTTAAACTCGATGGAATAAAATTGGTCTTTACCAACGGGGCTTTAGATTTTATTGTTGAAAAAGCACTAGAATACAACTTGGGTGCTCGGGGCTTGCGTTCCCTTTGCGAATCTATCCTCAACCAAGCCATGTTTGAATTGCCTGGAAGCGACGAAACAGAGTTAAAAGTGACCAAACTCTATGCGGAACAGCAACTCAAAAAAGCGAGTACCGCTAAGCTTAAAGCGGTTTCTTAACGATTCATTTCCAAAAGCTTATCCATTATCTTTCGCTCGTTGGATAAACGCGGGACTTTGTGCTGGCCTCCCAATTTCTTATGGGTGTCTAACCATTGATAAAAAAGGCCTTTTTTGGCTGTGTTTATCTTAGGAGCGGACATGGTCAAATCTTTATAGCGTTTGGCCTCATAGTCGGAATTTAATGTTTGCAATGTTCTATCCAAAATCGTTTTGAATGTTGTCAAATTCTCTGGTGGCTGCTTAAATTCTATCATCCACTCATGGCTTCCCTTTTCATTTCCTTTCATAAAGACTGGGGCAACTGTATAGTCGAGTACTTCTACAGCACAAGCCTTTGCTGCTTTTTCAATAGCTCGATCGGCGTTTTCTATCACTAGTTCTTCTCCAAAAACATTGATGTAGTGCTTTGTTCTCCCAGCAATTTGAATCCGATAGGGCACAAGAGAAGTAAAACGAATAACATCGCCAATTTTATACCGCCACAATCCTGCGTTGGTTGTAATGACCAAAGTGTAGTTTATCCCTAGTTCAACACACTCTAGTGGAATAATCGCATTATCACTCTCTCCAAAGGGAATAAACTCGTAGAAAATACCATAGTCAAGCATGAGTAATAATTCATCCGAATTATTTCTATCCTGAATGGCAAAAAAGCCTTCAGAGGCATTGTAAATTTCGTAAAACTGCAAACGATGGTGTTGAAATAAGGCCTCGTATTGACCCCGATAAGGCCGAAAACTTACACCGCCGTGAAAATAAACTTCCACATTTGGCCAAATCTCTTTCAAGGTTTTATCCGGAACTTTCTCCAACACTCTTTGCAGTAAAACCAACATCCATGAGGGAACCCCAACAAGACTGGTGACATTCTCTTGAAGGGACTCCGCAACAATGGCCTTCATTTTGCTTTCCCACTCAGCCATCAGAGAGACCTTGAGGCTAGGAGTCGTGTTGAGTTCTGCCCATAGCGGCAAATTATCGGTTATAATGGCCGAAAGGTCGCCAAAATAACTTTTATGGTTCTGATACAATTCCTGGCTTCCACCCAAACGAAGGCTTTTACCCGTAAACAATTGGGCATCGGGATTGTTGTTAATGTAAAGTGAAAGCATGTCTTTCCCTGCCTTATAGTGACAATCTTCAAGTGCTTGAACGCTTACCGGGATAAATTTACTTTTCGCATTTGTAGTTCCACTAGATTTGGCATACCATTTAATCGGTGTGGGCCAAAAAAGATTGTCTTCACCGTTTCGACTTGCAGCAATTTCATCGGCGATATCTTCATAGGTGATTATGGGAACTCTTTGTGCAAATTCATCATACCGCCGGATAGACGTAAAATCGTATTTGTATCCCGTTTTGGTTTTATGTGCAAAACCAATCAAGTCTTGTAACACCTCTTGTTGTACCTCTATGGGGTATTTTACAAATAACTCAATTTGATGAATGCGTTTCTTTAGAAACCAAGAAGCAATGGAATTGAATAAGGGGAATGCCATAGAATCTTTATCTTTAGGATAAAATTAATGCTTTCCTATCATATGTTTTCAGGTGTACTCAAAAAAATGACAACCGACTTAACAACGCAAGTCAATTATTACCTCAACTTACCCAATCATGTCTTGATGATGAATCAATGTCTCAATAAACCTCTCACGCTGACCCTAGAAGGCTACGAGTGTTTAAATTGCCAATCGAGTGCACCCATATTCCGTCAAGGCTTTTGTAAAAAGTGCTTTTTTGAAAGCCCCCAAGCAGGCGATTGGATCATGCGACCCGAATTGAGTAAAGCCCACTTAGACATTGAAGATCGCGACTTGGCTTATGAAAAAAAAGTGCAACTACAGCCGCATATCGTTTACTTTGCCCTATCGAGTCATCTCAAGGTTGGTGTTACGCGAAAATCTCAGCTCCCAACGCGGTGGATCGATCAAGGGGCGCATCAAGCCATGGCCTTTTTAGAGATTCCCAATCGCTATTTGGCAGGGGTTGGTGAAGTTGCGCTAAAAGCTCATTTTTCAGATAAAACCAATTGGCGTAAAATGTTACAATTTCAAGAAATCCCTAAAATTGACTGGGCCCACGAACGCGATAAAGCCATTGATGTGCTGCCCAAGGAACTCAAGCCTTATCTCCTTCATGAAAGTGTACTGGTTAACCTCAACTTCCCAGTAGAAAAATATCCTGAGAAAGTAAAGAGCCTCAATCTTGTTAAGGAAGAAAAATTTAAAGGGCTGCTAAAAGGAATTAAAGGTCAATACCTCATTTTTGAAGACAATACGGTTTTTAATATCCGTTCCAATGAGGGCTTGGTGGTCGGAATAGATGTGGGTTAGAGATCGTGGGTCTTATCGGAATGAGCCACCCTACGGTTGATTTCCGCCAATTCTGCCTTAGTCAAGTGACGCCACTTCCCTTTTCCAATGTCTAAGTTAACATTCATGATGCGTGTCCTTTTTAAGGTCATTACGCGGTAATCGAGGTATTCACACATTCGTCGAATTTGGCGGTTCAGCCCTTGAGTTAAAATGATGCGAAATTCTTTTTTATGGGTTTGTTGGACAACACAGGGGCGGGTCACCGTATCTAAAATAGGAATACCCTCGCTCATTTTATCAATAAATTCTTGTGTGATTGGACGATTCACAGAGACCACATATTCTTTTTCATGTTGATTACGGGCTCTGAGAATTTTGTTAACGATATCGCCATCATTGGTCAAAAATATAAGTCCTTCCGAGGGTTTATCGAGGCGACCTATCGGGAAAATCCGAGTGGGAAAATTGATATAATCAATGATATTATCTTTTTCTACCCGTGTATCGGTGGTACAGACAATGCCTACTGGCTTGTTAAATGCAATGTAAACAGGCGCTTTACTGTTTTGATTGAGTTGTTCACCATCTACGGTAATGACATCCTCGGGGGTCACCTTTACCCCCATCGCCACTACTTCGCCATTGACCATGATCCGCCCTTGGTCGATCAATTTGTCCGCTGCTCGTCTTGAACAGTAACCGATTTCACTCAGGTATTTATTAATTCGTGTAGGGGTGTGATCGTCCATAGCTAGTCAAGGTTGATTTCTTCGCCCATCTCCAATTGAAATCTTCTTCTAAACCACCCGACAAAAAAGTAAAGAAAAGGGGTGTCGAGGGCAGCAATCATTACTTTAAATAGAATACTTGAAAGAACAAGTCCAAGAAAAAGATCCCAAGAAAGAACACCAAACAAACAAAGTAATAAGATCACTGTGGTGGAGTCAATAATTTGAGAAGCAAAGGTTGAAAAGTTATTGCGTAGCCACAGGTGCTTGCCATTGGTCAGGTTTTTCCAGAAGTGATAAATACGAATGTCTATAAATTGTGCCGACAAATAGGCCAGCATCGAAGCCAAAACAGCCAAAGGTGAAAGCGAAAAAACATTGGTGAAAGTGGCATTGTTTATAGGGGAGGTCTCAATCGCCGGAACAAAGCCTGCCACAAGTATAATTAGAATGGAAAAAAAAGAAGCAAAAATCCCAGCAATCACGACTTGATTTGCGCGTTTCTGACCATAGATTTCTGAAATTAAATCGGTGATTAAAAAGGTGATGGGATAGGGCAAAATCCCCACCGAAAGCTCAAACAAACGGATGCCAAAAAGAGTAAAATCGAAAGGGTACCAATAAAAGAACTTTTGAAATATAAGGTTGGATACCACCAATGAGGTAATAAACAGCGCTGCCAAATAGAGGTAAATCTTTTGGGCTAACGCTTTGTCTGTTCCACTCATGCTCTACTTTATTTCCACGGTATAGGGTAAGCGAATCTCAATATTGGGTCGCTCCGATTTATAGGTTAAGGTAGTCAAAAATGCTTTAATGTCTTGAGAATAGTTTTCCATTATTTTTTCTTCTATCTGACCGAAGGGGCCCATAACCGATAAAAAGTCTTCAAACTCTGGTTCAATCTTGGGGTATGAAATTAAGTTATACGCCTCAATATCGGCCAAACGAGCTGCGGCTTTGAGGGCTTGTTGAAAGCCTCCTAAGCCATCAATCATTCCCTTTTCCATAGCCTGTTTTCCTGTCCAAACACGCCCCTGTGCAAAGGCCTCTACCTGGTCTAAAGACAATTTTCGCCCAGTGGCAACACGTTGTTTGAAGACGTCATAAACATGTTCTATACCGTCCTTGATGCTTGAACGAAAGCCTCTAGAAGGCGGTTTGAAAAGACTAAAACCAAGGGCATTCTCGTGGGTTTCAACGTGTTGTGGGTTTATGCCAATAGACTTGGCAAAGCCCTCGGCATTGGGTACCGTAGCAAAGACCCCTATCGAACCTGTGATGGTTAAATCGTTAGCGTAGATTTCGTCACCGGCAACGGCGAGATAATAGCCTCCCGAAGCGGCCACATTCCCCATAGAGACCACAAGTGGTTTTTCTTCTTTTGCCTTGACAAGTGCATTCCAAATGATATCTGAAGTCAATGAACTCCCTCCAGGAGAGTCGATACGTAAGACGATTGCTTTTACACGTCGGTTTTTTACCGCATCGTTAATTGCTTTTAGAAAAACTTTCTGCCCAATCATCATTTCATTTCCTTCGCCATAAAAAATTGGCCCTTGAGCATAAATGACAGCAATTTTTTCACGGACTCCTTTTTTATACAAGCCATTGTTGGCGGTCAGTTGTCTCAACTTTGCTTTTTTCAAGTGATCATCGGTGGCTAGGCCTACGGCCGATTTTAATTTGTTTTTATATTCGTCGCTGTAGGTAACCCCATCAACAAGGCCAACTTCTTGGGCCATCTGCGGTTGAGATGCGAGCAAACCATGCGCTATTTCATCTAATCGTTCAATTGAAAGTGAACGAGATATTTGGATTTCTGAACGTACGGTTTCCCATACAGAATTTAGCAACGAATTGATTTGTAAACGATTTGCCTCACTCATTTGCTTTTCTAAGTAGGGCTCTACCGCACTTTTGTATTTACCATGGCGGACGACTTCCATTTTAAAGCCGTACTTCTCTTGAAAGTCTTTGTAGTAGAGAATTTCTGCGGCGAGTCCTTTGAATTCTATCCCTCCCATAGGGTTTAAAAATATCGAATCGGCAACCGAGGCTAAATAATAGCCCTTTTGAGAAAAATAATCACCGTAGGTATAGATAAATTTTCCTGAAGCCTTGAACTGGTCTAGGGCTTTCCGTACGGTCTGTGCTTGAGACCAACCCATTTGCGGGAATTGACTCACCAAGTCAATACCTTTAATGTTGTCATTTTGAGTCGCTTGTTCTATTGCCCCAATCAGGGTGTTAAAGCGCACCACCTCATCACCAAGACCTAAGGCCTTTTCAAAATCCTGAGTCGCTGCGATGTTGTCATATACAGGGATATCTAGATCTAATTTGAAAACGCTGTTCTCCTGAATATCGGCCTGAAGCGTTTCTTCTGACGAGATAGCACTTGCTATTCCTGCAATACTTATAAAAAATAAAATGCCAAGAAAAATAAAGGCGACTATGGTTCCAAATACGGAGGCTAAAAAACTTTTAAAAAAATTCATCTTCTATTTCATTAATTACTTCTATCAACTATCAGGCGAAAAAAAATAGAATTTGTTACACTATACGCTCAAATCTTTAATCCACTTTGGGTTGTGTCCTCTTGGAATGCATAAAAAACAGGACCTCTTAAATTTTAAAACAACGACAATATTTCCCAAGCGATCAGGGAATCCCTAAATTTACGACTTTAACAATCGCTATGGTTTACATTTCTCTGGGCAGCAATATGGGTGATCGCAATGCTTATTTACAGCTTGCTGTTGGCCTTATTGCTTATCGTGTAGGAGAAATAAAACAGATTTCGCCCATTTACGAAACCCCTTCATGGGGTTTTCAAAGCGATGACTTTTTAAATTGTTGCCTTGAAATCGAAACGCGCTTGCCACCCAAAGAACTGCTGAACGCACTGCTCGAGATCGAAGCCTTTTTAGGAAGAAAACGAAAGACAAGCCGCACTTATTTACCGAGAACCATTGATCTTGACATTTTGTATTACGGCGATCGGGTAATGGCTAGCGATCAACTGACCCTTCCCCACCCTAAAATTGAAATGCGAAAATTTATTTTAGCACCACTGGGAGATATTGCGCCTCATTTTAGGCCTCCCATTGGTCGTAGAACGGTGGGTGAGCTTTTAAAAAATTGTTCAGACACGACTGCCTTAAAGGTCATTGACGCCACATTAAGTCGGACTTCTAAAGCAAATTTTATAGCCATTGAGGGCAATATTGGCACAGGAAAAACCGCTCTAGCGCACCGGCTTGCCAAAGCCTTTGGCGGAGAACTTTTACTGGAAAATTTTTACGACAATCCATACTTAGAAAAATTTTACCAAAATCCTGATAAGTATGCTCTAGCAGTTGAAACAGCCTTTTTGGAAGAACGCCTTTCCCACTACACTTCTTTCTTTTCTTCAAAACACAAGCTGCCCGTTATTGCCGACTATTGTCTCGAAAAATCGCTCTTGTTTGCGCAACAAAATCTTAAGGGAAAGACCTTAACGACTTACGAAGAAAAATACAGCCAGACCACTACTGGACTTCCTCAGCCGGAGGTCGTCATTTATTTGGACCAAAAGATTGAAAACGCCTACGATCAAATCCAAAAGCGCGGTCGCTCCTTCGAAAAAAATATTGACTTAAACTATTTAAGAAAAATAGATGCCGGTTATCACAAGTGGTTAAAAACAAAGCCCTTGCCGGTGTGTCAACTCAATGTAAAATCGCTTGATTTTGTCGCCAACGAAACGGACTTTTTCCAAGTACTACTGGCGTTTTTTAAGCATTAATTTTTTGATAAAAATCCCAACAGACCACTCCTGCTGATACGGCGATATTAAGGGAGTGTTTGACCCCCTCTTGTGGAATTTCAACCACATTGCCCGCCAAATCGATAACCGATTGCTGGACCCCCTTAACTTCATTGCCCAAAACAAAAGCAGTTGTTTTGTGACTTGAGGGAGTAAATTCATTTAAAAATGTAGCCTTTTCAGCTTGCTCAACAGCCCAAACCTCAACGCCTTGTTGAAGCAGTGTTTCGACAACCGCAAGGGTGTCTTCTTCATAACTCCATGCAACAGACTCGGTCGCTCCTAAAGCAGTTTTTTGGATGTCTTTGTGTGGGGGTTGGGCTGTAATTCCACAGAGGTATATTTTTTCCACCAAAAACGCATCGGCTGTGCGAAAGACAGAACCGATGTTATTTAGACTGCGAATATTGTCTAAAACCAGTATTAAAGGTGTTTTAGTTGTCGCCTTGACTTGTTCAATCGTTTTGCGGTTGAGTTCGCTATTTTTGAGTTTCCTGTTTTTCACACTTTAAATTTTAGTTGCGCTTTTCCATTTTAGTGAAAAAATGTTATCCGAATCTGCGGCCCTACAGCAAGGGTTTTGCACTGCAAAAATAAGGAAGTAATCGGTAGCGTTTTTTAAAAATGAAATTAGGGTTATATTCGCATGAATACCAAATATTATTCTCTTGGCTAAGCAAGCAAAAGAAACGCCCTTAATGAAGCAATACAATCAGATCAAGGCTAAATATCCTGACGCTTTGCTTTTGTTTCGTGTAGGCGATTTTTATGAAACATTTGGTGCAGATGCGGTCAAAGCCGCGAAAATATTGGGCATCATTCAAACAAAACGGGGGGCCGGAAGCACAAGTGAGACCGAATTGGCTGGCTTTCCACATCATTCTCTCAACACCTATTTGCCAAAATTGGTCAAAGCAGGATGTCGGGTTGCCATTTGCGATCAGCTTGAAGACCCGAAAATGACAAAGAAAATTGTCAAGCGGGGTGTGACAGAGTTGGTCACTCCTGGGGTGGCCCTTAACGACGATGTTCTCGAACAAAAAAAGAATAATTATCTCGCCGCGGTTGTCAGAGGTAAAAAAAATTGGGGGGTTGCTTTTCTCGATATTTCAACCGGTGACTTTCTGGTTAGTCAAGGAGAATTGGCCTTGATTATTCAACTGATTCAAAACTTCCACCCTTCAGAAGTATTAGTTCCAAAACCCCTAAAATCTGAGTTTCAGAAGCACTTTAATTCCTCCTTAAATGCTTTTTTTATCGAAGATTGGGTGTTTCAACACCGTTTTGCTGAAACCGCATTGACCCAGCATTTTAAAGTTAAAACCTTAAAAGGTTTTGGCATAGAAAATCATACTGAAGGCATCATTTGTGGAGGAGCCATCTTGCACTATTTGTCCGAAACACAGCACGATAAATTAAACCATATCCGGACAATTCAAAAAATTGCCAGTGACGATTTTGTGGGGATCGACCGCTTTACTGCCCGGAATTTGGAATTGCTTTACTCTACAGCTTCAAACGGTGTTGCGCTCATTGACGTAATTGATTTTACAGCAACAGCCATGGGAGGGCGCTTGTTGCGGAATTGGGTTAGCTTTCCCTTAAAGTCTATCGAAAAAATTGAGCACAGACAAACCGTCGTAGCCGCCTTTTTAAAAGAGATTAAAACCCATGAAAATGTTTTAGAATGCCTCAATAAAATTGGAGACATCGAACGTTTAATGGCTAAAATCGCCACCCAAAAAATCAGCCCACGTGAGTTGATTCTTTTATCTCGGTCTCTGGGGAAAAGTCAAGACTTAAAAAAATGGTTGGCAGAGAGTCGCTCTGATGATTTGCAGCTTTTGGCACAACGCATCCCCCCTGGCCAAACCCTTCGCGAGACCATTGAAACAACTCTCAAGGAAGAAGCCCCCGTTGCGACTTCAAAGGGCCATTTTATTGCCGATGGCTATTCTTCCGATTTAGATGAATTGCGCCGTCTTTTACAATCGGGTAAAACACATTTGGACACTATGTTAGAGCGAGAAAGCGCGGCAACTGGTATTCCGTCGCTCAAAATAGCCTTTAACAATGTCTTTGGCTACTATATTGAAGTTCGCAACACCCATCGCGATAAGGTGCCTGAAAATTGGACCCGAAAACAGACCTTGGTCAATGCTGAGCGTTACATCACAGAAGAATTAAAGGCCTATGAGACAAAGATTCTTGGTGCAGAAGAAAAGATTCAGCAATTGGAATTGAACTTTTATCAGCAGCTCCTCGACAGCCTTCAACCAACGTTAGGAGAACTCAAAGAAATTGCCGTTGCCCTTTCACAGATTGATTGTTTACAGGGCTTTGCCCAGTTGGCACAAAAACACGCCTACTGTTGTCCTAAGGTAGAGCAAAGCACGCGACTTGAAATTTTAGATGGGCGGCACCCTGTGATTGAACAACAATTAGACGCGGGAGAAGAGTATATTGCCAACGATATCCTTCTCGATCGCGAGACACAACAAATCATTATGATTACAGGGCCTAACATGTCGGGAAAATCGGCTCTTTTAAGACAAACCGCCTTGATTGTTATTCTTGCCCAAATGGGAAGCTTTGTCCCTGCAAAACAGGTGACAATGGGAGTGGTGGATCACATCTTTACGCGTGTTGGCGCAAGCGACAACCTCTCCTTGGGTGAATCGACCTTTATGGTAGAGATGAACGAATCGGCGGCGATCTTAAACAACATTACCGCACAAAGTCTGGTTCTGCTTGATGAGATCGGTCGAGGAACAGCCACCTATGATGGTATATCCATTGCTTGGGCCATTGCCGAATACCTCCATCAACACCCCTCACAAGCCAAAACACTTTTTGCGACCCACTATCATGAACTCAATGAGATGGCCCACCGTTTTAAACGCATCAAAAACTATAACGTTGCGGTAAAAGAAATGAAAGACACCGTTTTGTTTTTAAGAAAACTGCAAGCTGGCGGAAGTGCTCACAGTTTTGGCATTCATGTGGCTAAAATGGCAGGAATGCCCCAAGAGGTAATAACCACTGCCGAACGCAAGTTGCAGTTTTTAGAGAAAAGTCATCAGGAAGACGACCGAAAAACCGCCTTGACTAAAGATGAAAACGAGATGCAATTGAGCTTTATTACGCTCGATGATCCGCTCTTGGAGGCCATTCGCGACGAAATCGTAGACTTAGATATCAACGCGCTTACTCCCGTTGAAGCCCTGATGAAACTCAACGCCATTAAAGACCGTTTGAGCGGGAAAAACAACACGTAAATTCTCAAAAAAAAGAGGTGAAAATTAAAAATTATTTTACCTTTGCCATCCTATGCGAAAGTAGCTCAGGGGTAGAGCATCACCTTGCCAAGGTGAGGGTCGCGGGTTCAAATCCCGTCTTTCGCTCTACTACCATATATTGCTCGAGTGGTGGAATTGGTAGACACGTTGGACTTAAAATCCAATGACCATTGCGGTCGTGCGGGTTCAAGTCCCGCCTCGAGTACAAAACCCTCCAATTGGAGGGTTTTTTTATGGGCAACTCTACTGCGGGTGATAAAAAATAACTTAGTTATGTTTATGATTTCTCTGTAAAAGATTACATTTACAGCTAACCATAAACCAATTTAAAAATGAAAAAAATCGTATTACTATTTGCCGTTTTCAGTATCACACTGTCTCAAGCACAAAACACATTTTCAGTTTTTCACATCAAAGCTAAACCGGGAGGTGAAAGAGCCATAGGGGCACTTTTTGACGATCACTTTGGCGATGCCAAATTCAAATCTGGAGGAGTACAATTAGAACGTGTTTGGATAGGCGACAACGAATATACCCACCGGATCGTCTTTTTTGGTGAGCTAGGAAAATTGGGGCGTGTAGAAGGAGATACAGAAAAATTTGAGGGTTCTTTATTTTGGGAACGTGTCGACGAGTATGTAGAAGAATGGGGAATTTCTTCTTCGGGTCGTTTTTTAAGTTATGCGGGGGGAACTCCTGCCGACTTTCCTTTCATCCAGATCTACGACATTAAAGTTGCCAACCCTGCTGCCTTTAAAGCAGCACACGATAAAATTGTAAAACAAATGGGGAAAATCATGGGCGAACGTCCTGTGGCTTTCGGAACCTATGATATCGGCGGAAATGGAGCTAGCCATTGGGTGGTTGTAGGTTCTCTCGATTGGGAAGACGCCATGCAACAAAAAGTAGCAATTGAAAAAAAGCAGGAAGAATGGGCCGCTTATTTTAAAAATCGCGGACCCGTTGAAGACAAAGGAAACTTTAGCATCAATGTTATTAAAAGCTACGGAAGTCTATAAAAAACCTTCTTCAGCTTAAAAGCCTCCATGAAAATGGAGGTTTTTTTTTGGAAATTTGCGCGCTTGGAATTCAAAAGGCCCTTAAATAAAAAAATCGTATCTTGTTATCAACAAACGAATTATGAACGAAATTATTATTATAGTGGTGGCCATTGTTGCTCTAATTGTTTCGGTTATTGTCTATGGCGTATTGAGTACTTCTATGGGCTATGAAGAGGATGTAAATCAAAATTACATCCCCGATCGATTAGAACGTATGCTGGGCATGAACCCACAGAAAAAAGAAGATAGCGACCAATAGACAAATTCGATCTATGGCCCACAATGGCTAAAAAGTTATGTTTGCATAATAAATCATTTAGCCCTAGTTTTACGTGTTTAATTAAATTTCAATTAAATTATCTATCTAAGATAAAATTTAAACTACAACACTAAAATGGAAGCATATATCTATGACGCAATCCGAACCGTTCGCGGCAAAGGAAACAAAAAGGGGGCGCTCATTGGCGTAACCCCAGCAGAATTAGCCAAGCAAACTTTAACAGAATTACAACACAAACATCAACTCGACACAAAACTTGTAAACGATTTGATTTTAGGCTGTGTGGGTCAAGTAATGGATCAAGGGGCAAATATTGCCCAATCTGCCGCACAAGCCTCGGGCTATGGCGACCACCTCTGCGGTGTAACCCTTAACCGCTTTTGTGGCTCAGGTTTAGAATCAATGAATCAGGCGGCGGCTTACATCAAATCTGGCTTTCGCGATTTGATTATTGCTGGTGGCGTAGAGAGCATGTCTCGAGTGGCCATGGGCTCAGATGGAGGCGGAATGTTTATCGACCCCGCTATGGCCATCCCTGGGAATTTAGTTCCACAAGGTATTTCTGCAGATTTAATTGCTTCAAAATATGGATACACCCGCGATATGACCGATGCTTTTGCGGCTGAATCGCAAAAACGCGCAGCTGAAGCAAACGCTAAAGGGTATTTCAAATCGAGAATCTCTGTCAAAGACCCTAACGGAATTGAAATTTTATCAACAGATGAAAACATTCGTCCCGGAACAACCGTTGAATCTATGGCAACACTCCAACCTGCCTTTCAAATGATGGGCGCTATGGCCGGATTTGATGACGTCGCTTTAGATAAATATCCTGAAGTCGAAACCCTTCATCATGTTCACCATGCCGGAAATTCTTCTGCCATCGTTGACGGCGCTGCCATCTCACTAATTGGAAACAAGGATGTCGGTGACAAAATGGGTCTAAAGCCTCGCTTTAAAATCAGAACCGCTGCAGTTGACGGAACCGAACCCACCATCATGCTCACTGGGCCGGCCCCTTCCACACGTAAAGCACTTAAGCAGGCGGGAATGACTGTAGGCGATATTGACCTGTTTGAAGTAAACGAGGCCTTTTCTGCCATTCCCATGCTCTTTATGGATGAAATGGGCGTTCCACACGATAAAATCAATGTGAACGGTGGTGCTATAGCCATGGGACACCCGCTTGGTGCTACAGGTTGTATGCTGGCCGGAACACTCATGGACGAATTAGAACGACAAGACCTCAACACTGGTCTAATCACCTTATGTATCGCTGGTGGTATGGGAATCGCCACCATCATCGAACGTGTTTAATTTTTTAGACTTTACAAGACAATGAAAAATATTCAAGACAAATTTTTGTCCTTCAGTGTAGATGCTGATGGCATCGGAACCTTAGTTATTAACCAAACCGAAGAATCGGCAAATCTGTTCTCAGAGGCATTCATTACACGCTATATCGAAGTGGCGCGCGAGGCCATTGCCGATCAAAGTATTAAAGGGGTGATTGTCACTTCTGGAAAGCCCATTTTTATGGCTGGAGCCGACTTAAGAGCTCTACTGGAAGAAATTCCCGATAAAAAAATATTTACAGAAAGTATAATGAAACTCCACGGCGGTTTACGTGAAATTGAAACCGGAGGAAAACCCTTTGTTGCTGCTATCAATGGAACTGCTCTTGGTGGAGGCCTAGAGTTATGTCTGGCCTGCCATCACCGAATTGCACTCAACTCTACTAAAATAAAACTGGGCTTCCCAGAAATCAAAGTTGGCTTGTTTCCCGGCGGTGGAGGGACTGTAAAAGCACCCTACCTTCTCGGTATTCAATCGGCGCTGATGTATCTGCTTCAAGGTATTGAAGCACGTCCTCAAAAAGCCCTTAAAGATGGGCTAATCGATGCCGTCGCAGAAACTGAACAAGAAATGTTAGCGGCAGCTAAAACCTTTATTTCAAGCACGCCCAACCCCGTTCAACCCTGGGACAACAAAAAGCACAAAATCCCTGGTGGAGGGGTCTGGACACCAAGCGGCGTACAAACCCTGATGGGGGCTTCTGGAAACGTGGGTAAACTCACTCACGGTAACTATCCTTCAGCACAAAAAATTGTAAAAGTCATCCACGATGGTTTGCAAATACCCATCGACCGAGCTTTAGAAATTGAAGCGCGCAATTTTACCCATGCAGCCTCGTCGAAAGAAGCTAAAAACATGATTCGCACTGGCTTTTTTGGAATTCAAAACGCCGCAAAAGGCAAGGCGCGTCCACAAGACGAGCCCGCTTATGCAATCAACAAACTCGGTATCCTTGGGGCAGGAATGATGGGCGCCGGAATCGCCTACGTCTCGGCAAAAGCAGGGATGGATGTAGTTTTAAAAGACGTATCCCTTGAAGGCGCTGAAAAAGGAAAAGCCTATTCGACAATGCTGCTCGACAAAGCCATAGCCAAAAAACGTTCAACCCCCGAAAAAAAGGAGGCCTTACTGGCTAAAATCACCCCGTCGGACGACCCTAATGCGGTGGAAGGAAGCGATCTTATCATAGAAGCCGTTTTTGAAAACGTCGAACTCAAAGATCGTGTCACTAAAGAAACCGAAGCGGTGCTTGGAGAAGATAAAATCTATGGCTCCAATACCTCAACCATCCCGATTAGTTTACTCGCAAAATCGTCGCAACGCCCAGAAAATTTTATTGGAATACATTTTTTCTCACCTGTCGACAAAATGCCCTTGGTCGAAATTATTGTGGGAGAAAAGTCTTCCGATAAAGCCATTGCAGCGGCTGTAGATTATACCGTTGCCATTAAAAAAGTACCGATTGTGGTTAATGACAGTCGAGGCTTTTTTACCTCGCGTTGTTTTGGAACATTTGTCAGTGAAGGGATGTTCTTACTTGAAGAGGGCGTTCCTGCCCCCATGATAGAACGTGTGGCAATCAAAAAGGGAATGCCAGTAGGACCATTGGCAGTTCACGACGAGGTTTCGCTTACCCTTTCGGTACACGTATTTGAAAGCGATCCTAACGAGAAAAATGAAAGTGAAAAAAGAACCTATGCCTTGGTCAAAGACTTGGTTGAAAACCACAACCGCACGGGAAAACGTGACGGTGCTGGTTTTTATGATTACCCCAAAGGCGGGCAAAAGAAACTTTGGTCGGGTCTAAAAGAACTCTACACGCCTAAAAGCGATGCGCTTTCTGAAGAAATTGTCGCGAAGCGCTTGATGCATCGTCAAGTTCTCGAAAGCTACCGCTGTCTCGATGAAGGGGTTTTGCGCTCTACAACCGATGGCGACATTGGATCGATTTTAGGATGGGGATTCCCTATTTTTACTGGAGGGGCACTTTCCTACATCGACTATATCGGTATGGATAATTTTATTGCCGACTGCGATAACTTTAAAGCAAAATATGGCGATCACTGGGAAGTTCCCCAGAGTTTGAGAGCTTTAGCTAAAGCCGGAAAATCAATTCACGATTTTGGCAAGTAGTTTGTCATATTCCAAAAAAAAGGGCTTTAAAGCCCTTTTTTTTATGATTCAAATTGTTTGAAAATGATGGTGTTAACCACCTCTGCGTGTTGTTCAATCTGAGCCTGAGAAAAGACCTCAGTGCCATATTGATTTTTCATCAGCTCAGCTAGCATAAAAAAACTGCTCGATGCCCCCATGATGATGGAAATAAAATTTGGACGAGGTATCGTTTTAAATTCTTTCAGAGATTCTAGTGAGGTCTCAATGCTCTTTTCACCAAACCAAATGATGGGCGTAAAGAGCTGCTCGATGATAAAGGTCGACCGCCATGTCTGGTGTCCTAGTTCTTGAAAAATAATTTTGTAAAGAGCAGGGTTCTCTGCTAAAAAGTAGATGTATTGACGCGTATATGCGCGCAGGGCAATCGTTCCTGTTAAATCGACATAATAACTTTTTATATGTTCAAAACGCTCTACCAGTTTATCGCCAAGATAGCTGATCGATTTTTTCCAAAGATCTTCTTTATTCTCAAAACGATAACTGATCAGTGGATTGGTGACCCCTACCTTTTGAGCAACATCCTTTAACTGTGCCCCCTCGTAGCCTTTTTCAGAGAAAATATCTACTGCGGCAATTAAAATATCGTTTAAGTCTAATGTTTGTGATAAACTTGGTCGTCCTCTTTTCCTTTTAGGAAGTTCGCTACTCGGCATATATCAAATCTGTTAATAAGGGGAAATTACACTTTTTTTATGATTCTGATTGTAATTTTTTTGCGACAGCTTCGACTTCTTCCATCACACGTAATAAATTACCGCCCCATATTTTTTCTATTTCTTCTTCAGTATACCCTCTTTTGACTAGTTCTTTAGTAACATTTAACGTCTCTGAAGCGTCTTGCCATCCTTCTATTCCTCCTCCACCGTCAAAATCTGAACTAATGCCCACATGATCGATTCCAATTTTATTTTTGATGTAATCGATATGATCGACTAAATCAGTGACGCCAACGGGAGGATAGGTGTTTTTCACCTCATCGAGCTGTTTTTGCGCTGCAGCATAAAGCGTTTGCTCTTGATCTAAATATTTTTGTAATGCCTCAAAATCTAAACTGCGCTTCTCGTATTTATCTAAAACGGTCATTCCCAATTGTTTTCCTGTGGCTTGAAGAATCGAATCTTTGGCTCTGGCATAGTCGTTGTGCTTTTGGGTATTGAGGTAGGCACTAAATGCAACGGTTTGTACGACACCGCCGTTTTGTTTGACCCACTGCAATTGCTCGTCGTCCAAGTTACGAGAATGGTCACACAAGGCTCTGGCCGAAGAATGTGAAGCAACTACAGGGGCTTTAGAACGCTGAATCATTTGACGAATTGCCTCTTTTGAAGGATGAGAAATATCGACCATGATTCCATAATAATTCATTTGATCAATCACTTGCTGCCCAAGGGTACTGATGCCTTTGTGCAAATAAACACCATCTGCTTCTCCAGTGTTAGAATCGGAGAGCTGGCTGTGTCCGTTGTGTGCTAAAGAGATATAACGGGCCCCGCGATCAAAAAATTTCTTGACATTAGAAAGGTCAGTTCCCAAAGGGTAGCCATTTTCTACACCTATCATGGCTACTTTTTTTCCACTTTTCCATATTCTACGAACGTCGGCGGCGGTCAAGGCCAATTCGATTTGCTCTGGCGCATAGTCATTGACCAAACGATGGATGGCCCGAAATTTTTGATCGGCATTTTCAGCCGCTTTAGCAAACCCCTTTGCGGTCAAACTATCTTGTCCGGTGTAAACAATGAACCATGCCACGTCTAGCCCGCCTGCCTCCATATTGGGAAGGTTGACTTGTGATTGTGTTTTTTGAGTATAGTTTAAGTCGGTTGTAAAATTGCCTACATCAATATCATCGTGTGTATCAATGGTTATGACGTTTTGGTGTATTTGTTCTGCTTTGTTCATTTGGGTCGTTCCTATTTGGTTGGAGCAGTTTGTGCTGATAACCAAAAGCACCAACAAGGTGAAAATTTCTTTATTAAACATGGGTCTATATTTTTATTCAACAGTTTACAATTTAATAAGTTTTACTGTATTTAGAAGAACTTTCGCCTCAGGCTTATGTAAATTGAATACAAAATAGCATAAAGACTAAAGAAGATTTCAATTATCTTCGTAAAAAAACATACACCTTGTTCGATTTTTTACCCTCCAACTGCACCTCTTTAAATTCAGATGAAACCGTGCTTCTCAGACGTTCAGCTGAAGGCGTTCTCTATGTAATTATGAACCGACCACAAGTGCATAATGCATTTGACGGCCAACAAATTGAAAAGCTCATTGAGGTTTTAGAAAAAGCAGAAGATGACCCAAGGGTAAAAGTCATTGTGCTTACTGGGGCAGGAGAAAATTTTTGTGCTGGTGGTGACCTCAACCACATGCGAGCCATTGGGGAGAACTCATTTGAGGAAAACAAGGCGGATGCTCTGCGTTTAGCCCTGCTTATGAATCGTCTCCATGAGTTTCCAAAACCTACCATAGCCAGAGTCAATGGTGCCGCCTATGGAGGTGGTGTTGGACTGGTGTGTTGTTGCGATATGGCTTTTGGAACAGCTCAAACGACCCTCAGTTTGAGTGAAGTTAAAATTGGGATGGTCCCTGCAACAATTGGCCCCTATATCATTAAGGCCATTGGATTGCGTCATGCGCACCGCTTTATGTTAACAGCCGAAAGCATCAAAGGACAACAAGCCGTTGATACCAATTTCTTATCGCATATTTTTGAGCAAGAGGAGTTTTCTGAAAAAGTTAACGCCATAGCCAAAAAAATCACATCCAATGCGCCAAATGCGCTGCAAATTTCTAAAGCGCTCTTACTCAACTTGGCTTATCAGAATATTGATGAAAACAGTATTGATTATACTGCCGATGTCATCGCTAGTGTTCGGGAATCTGAAGAAGGTAAAGAGGGGCTCAGTGCTTTTCTTGAAAAACGCAAACCAAAATTTTAACGCACTACTTTTATATTTATTCAAAAAAAAAAGCCTCTTCAAATGAAGAGGCTTTTTAGCAATATTAAACGCTTTTAATCGACATTCTCATTAGACTGGACTTCACCAATTGTAATTGGGAAAAATGCTCCAGGAGCAGTAACTGCTACAGAAGTAGCAATCCAATATTCAGAAGGGCTTGCAAAACGGTAATGGTCGGCAAGTCTTCTTCCTTGAAGAAATAGATTCACTCTACGTGAGTGTAATAGCAAAGCTGTTGCATCCATCTGACCAGAGTAAGGCGTTAAATCATCCATAGCTCTAAGGTTGTTGATGTGCGTTGTAAAATCAGCTGAATTTCCGCTAGCAAGAGCGTTTTCAGCTAAGATCAAATGCATCTCTCTTGCCGAAGCCACAGGATAATCAGGATCAGTGTAGCCGTCGGTAAATGCTTTGACATTGTTAAATAAGGCAGGGTCTGCAATATTATCAATAGGGTCATTTAGAGAAATGGTAGACGCTGCATCTTTCGTTCCAGCAGAACCTGGGAAAGCATCCGCCTCCGAAATCACGTAAGTATCCGATAGTCTCATTTCGTTTCTATCATTTACTTCACCCGCAATATCAAGTCCACCTATTGTTCCAGGAGCTGAGTCAGAAGTCACAAGATCAACACTAAAAGTGGCTCCCAGCGCCGCTAAGGCTTCCGAAGCTAAAGAAGCAGCAGAAGCAGAACTAACGAGAGGAGAAGCCGTATTAACAGGGTTTGTTTTTCCCCAAACACCTTTAGTAAAAAGCGCTCTCGCTTTAAGGGCTTTTAATTCTCCTGTTAAACCTGAATTTAAAGCTAATCCGGCATCGATATAACCAATCGCCGTATCATAAAGACCGCCCATGTTTGCGGCACCAACAGCGGCCGAGCCTTCTGTTTTTACCGAGCCAACAACAAAGTCGTCGAACATGTCTGCGATGACCATATAAATGACCGCACCATACATGTATGCGCGGACTAAATCCGCACGATTTGTCGCCGTGAAGGCATTAGAGCTGCTAAATTCTACTCCTCGTGCAATCACATCGTCAGCCCAATATCTGGCCTCAGAAACATAGGGATAAGCGGCATCTACAAACTCGTTGTTGATGTTGTCGATGTTTCCAAAGTTAAGCTGATTCCATGCATCCCTAGAGCCAATCCAAACCATTTCGTCTGAAGCCACAGAATAGGGTGCTAAAATATTACCATATGCTCTAACCACAGTAGTTTCGAGCCCGTTGACCATCGGTCCAAAAGCTCTTATATCAAGACTTTCCTCTAAAAGGTTGTTGGGGTTTTCAGCATCTAAGCTACACCCACTCAACAAAACCAAGGAGAAAATACTTAATCCTAAATATTTAATTATGTTATTTTTCATTTGTTATAAATTTAAAATCCAACTCTAAGAGATAAAATGACTTGTGTAGGAATTGGCCATCCAAAGGCAGCGATTCCTTGTCCAAAGTTTTGGTCTAGTCCAGAATCACCTCCCCTACCTGCGAAGTTAATCTCTGGGTCAACCCCAGTATAGCCGGTAAAGATTGCAAGGTTTCTTCCTGAAACGCCAATTGAAGCTGTTTCAATATTCAATTGATCTAAAATACTTCCTGTAATGTTGTAGTTTAAGCTCAATTCTCTCCAACGCACAAAGTCCGCTTTTTCCATGGTGTTTAGTCCAGAGAAGGGTGCTAGTGCTAAGGTATTGTTTACCCACTCGTCTAGAGCTGCTAAACGAACGTTTCCGTCACCTTGAGGTGTAAATGAACTATCAACACCTCCCGTAGCATAGTCTAAGGTCACGCGGGCAGATCTTGGTAAGTTTCTACCAATAGCGCCGTTGGCCTGTCTAAAGGCATCGGTCAAGTTGTTGATTACGTAATTTCCACCTTTGTACTCGAAGGTGGTGTTAAGCGTCCAATTCTTGTAGCTCACAGACCCCCCGAACGATCCTGTCCAGTCGGGTGTTGATTTTCCAAGGTAATGGTCAAGGTAGTCGCCATCACCGTCTTCATCTTTAAGGAGTACACTCCCTGTACCGATAGAGGTTGGTAAAGAGAAAGAACCGTCTCCAGTTAAGAAAGAAACCAATTGTGCAGTGGTGTCTGGTTGGCCATCAGAATTAGCGATGTCAACAGGTAGTGAACCAGCAGGCACATCAGCTAAGGCTGCTCCAAAGTTTGCTCCAGGCGCATACCCTTCAATTAAGAAGTTACGATAACGTGGATAAGACCCTCCCACTTTTAATGGTGGTGCACCTCCTAAGCTCTCCACTTTTTCTTGTAGATAAGCCGCATTGGCAAAAAGATTTACCGTTAGGTCTTCATTTCGAATAACATTACCATTAATGTTGATCTCTAAACCATTGGCAGAGAGTTCACCAATATTGGTTAACTGAGTGCTTCTAAATCCACCTGAGATAGGGAATTGTCTCGCATATAGTGCATCTTCCGTTACACGATCCCAATAAGTGAATTCAAGATTAATTTTATCATTGAATAAACCAGCGTTGAATCCTATTTCAAATTCTTTTGAAATTTCAGGACTCAAATCAGGATTACCTAGGTTTTGTGGAACAACCCCAGCCCCAGAAGCAGACGCCAATGCAGCATAGGTTGTAAAGGCATCAAATGCCCCCGGCTGTAAACCAGCCCAACCGTATGAACTTCGTAACTGAAGTGAGCTAATTGGCCCAATGGCTTTCCAATTGTCGCCATCGGAAGGGACCCAAGACATGGATACTTTAGGATAGAAAGCGGCATTGAATTCGCTACCAAAGGCAGAGTGCGCATCTAAACGTGCCCCAAGAGTTAAAAACAAAATGTCTTTATACCCTAACTGCTCTTGGATGAATGCTCCAGTATTGATTACCTCAGTAAACGATTCGAAGGTTTCTTGAACTGCAGCAGCAGAAGTGATCTCGAATCCAGGACCTGGAAATTGAAGTCCTTTAGCTCCCACTACGCGAGTCGTTTGTCCTACATACTGTCCACCAACGATTAAGTCAGAGGTGATTTGTCCAAACGTATTGTTAAAAGAAACTTTAACTTCAGCCGACTTAGCCATAAAGTTTCGTGTATCAACCAAAAGCTCTCCCGTAGGACGGCTACTGGCAATGCCATCAAAATTCCATCCAAAAGGTGTTAGTTTGTTACTCAACTGACTAGTATAGTCTATACCAAAAATACCGTTGATCTTAATCCAATCGGTCGGATAGAAATTAATTCCAATACTACCGTTGTAGTGATTAACTTTTGATTCAGCTGCAATTTGAAGTGTTTCATCTACAGAGGCGAAAGCATAAGTTCCTGTGTTGTTATTTTCTTTAACAAACTCAGGCTTACTAAATTGAGCCAAAGATCCTACTCCGTAAATATTGTTGTTGTTTTCTGGAGTAGTCGAGAAACGCGAAGTGAAACCTGAAGTTAAACGAATGTTCCATTTATCATTTGGATTGATGTTTAAGTTTAGATTAAACTGCGCCATCTCGTCAATATCAGAAGCCAAGGTTTCTTGACCATCTAAATATCCTGGACGCTCTTTTCCTCCGAAGGGACCATCGGTATAAGAATATCTCGCCGAAGTAAAGTAAGTGATAAATTCTGTTCCCCCAGAAACATTAAGGTTATAAGTGTTGGCCAAACCTTGCTCAAACAAATCTTCTGTAGCATTAAAGCTTACCAATTCATAAGGGCGAATTGTGCGACCTAATACAGAACTCATCCTAGCTGCAGTATCTGCACTTGCTGTCCATCCAGTATTATCAGCAACTTTTCCTTTAGGATAGTTAATGAATGCTTGGGTGACTTTAAAGTTGAATTTTGGTGCACCAATTTTACCTTTTTTAGTGAAAATTTGAATTACCCCGTTACTGGCCTCCGTTCCGAAGAGTGTAGCCGCAGAAGCACCTTTCAAGATTTCTATTCTTTCAATTGAATCTGGGTTGATGTCATCAAGTCTTGAGGTAGCACCACCTCCACCAGCACCAACAAATCCACCACCAAAACCACCACCGCGGTCAACACGTACACCGTCAATAATAACGATAGGTTCGTTTAGCTGTGAAAGTGAAGCACTACCACGAATACGGATTTGAGCACCTTCTCCTGAAAGTCCTCCAGATGGAAGAGAAACAAGACCTGGTTCACGTCCTTGTAGAATGTCAGAAAAGGTATTGATGGGTAAATTTTCCAATTTTGCAGTAGAAATAGATCCAATACTGTTCCCTATTTTCTTTCTCGCTACAGGGGCCCCTGTACCGGTTACCACAATTTCGTTTAATTGGGATGCTGAAAAGGTCATTTGGTAGTTTTGAGTCACATCGCTTGAACCTACTGTAACTTGCTCTGATAATTTACCATAACCCGTGTACGATAGGTTCAAAGTGTAATCTCCTGGATCTACATTGGAAATGGTAAAATTTCCATCAAAATCCGTAACTACCCCTTTGTTTGTACCATCAACTATGATGGTCACTCCAATGAGTGGTTCGTTGGTCTCTGCGTCAGTCACCACCCCTGAGATGGATTGCTGAGCATAGATTAATGTCGAGAATAAAAATAGGCCTAAAAAAAGCTTATGTTTAAACTCAAAAGCGTTAAAAATTTTTCTCATAATATAGTTTGTTTATGTTAAAACTATGTTAAGATATAAATTTTAAATATATATAGTTAATAAATGTTTTGTTTTTTTAAGCAAGGGAATAAAAAAACCACTTCTTTTAAGATTAAGAAGTGGTTTGTACCTCGGGTGGGAATCGAACCCACACTCTCGAAAGAACTGGATTTTGAATCCAGCGCGTCTACCAGTTCCGCCACCGAGGCATTGCGTGGACAAAATTAATCAAATTAAATTCAAGACCTAGAAATTCTTTAATTTAAAGCCTTTTTAGTGAAATTAATTTTACATTTGCATTCTCTTTCTTGAGAAGGAAATATAAGGTTTGAATAAAATGACCGAAGCGAAAATTTTTAGTTGTACACAAAGTGAAGATTTGGCCAAAAGAATTGCCAAAAACTTCAATATCCCTTTAGGGAATGTTGCTTTTTCGAGATACAGCGACGGCGAATTTCAGCCTTCATTCGAAGAATCGGTCCGTGGCTCACGCGTTTTTATTATTGGATCAACACATCCCAGTTCGGACAATCTGATGGAAATGCTGTTGATGCTAGATACGGCCAAAAGGGCTTCTGCACGCCACATTACTGCCGTCATTCCTTATTTTGGTTGGGCAAGGCAAGACCGAAAAGACAAACCTCGTGTGCCCATTGGAGCAAAAATGATTGCTAAAATTTTAGAAGCTGCTGGCGCAACTCGGATCATTACAATGGACCTTCATGCCGATCAAATTCAAGGATTTTTTGAAAAACCAGTAGATCATCTTTTTGCCTCTTCAATATTCGTTCCTTATATCAAGGCCCTCAACTTAGATAATTTAACCATTGCTTCTCCAGACATGGGGGGGTCGAAACGAGCTTATGCCTATTCTAAGTTTCTCAAAAGCGATGTTGTAATTTGCTATAAGCAACGTCAAAAAGCCAATGTCATTTCGCATATGGAATTAATTGGCGATGTTAAAGGGAAAAATGTCGTCTTGGTCGATGATATGGTCGATACCGCCGGAACCCTTACTAAAGCAGCAGGACTTATGATGCAACGCGGTGCCCTGTCGGTTCGTGCGGTCTGTACACATGGCATCTTGTCTGGCAATGCTCACGAGCGCATTGAAAACTCTGAATTGGTGGAGCTCATTATTACCGACACCATTCCCCCGAAGCAACAAAGCCCTAAAGTCAAAGTTTTAAGTTGTGCGGAATTATTTGCCTCAACAATGCAAAATGTTCATCAGAACAAATCAATCAATGAAAATTTTATCAATTAAATCAATATGAAATCTATTACAATTAACGGATCTAAAAGAGAAAGCGTGGGCAAGAAAGCAACCAAAGCTCTACGTAATGCTGAAATGGTTCCCTGTGTTTTGTATGGCGAAAAAGAACCCATACATTTTGCAGCGAAAGAACTTGATTTCAGCAAACTAGTCTACACACCCAATGCCCACACTGTGGTCATCAGAACAGAAGACGGAGAATTTAATGCCATCTTGCAAGACATTCAATTTCATCCTGTAAGCGACAAAATTCTTCACGCTGATTTTTATCAGTTGAGCGAAGACAAAGAAATTTCAATGAACATTCCTGTTCAAATTGAAGGAGCCGCTCCCGGAGTTCTCAACAGCGGAGGGGTCTTGATTTTAAACAAGCGTAAATTAAAAATAAGAGCGCTGCCTAAAAATCTACCCGACATGATCGTCGCTGACATTTCTGGCTTAGAGCTAGGAAATAAGCTTTACACCTCTGAATTGACTTCTGACGAATACGAACTACTTCACTCAGACAACACTGTTGTTTGCCAAGTTAAAACGTCTAGAGCTTCCATTAAAAACGAAGAAGAAGTTACCGAAGAAGCTGCTACAGAAGAAACGCCTGAAGCTGAAGCAACAGAATAAATTATCTCATTTAGGTAATTGTATAGCATCTGTGGTTAATCCACAGATGCTTTTTTTATTTTTGCCTTAGGATGACATTATGGAAATGGCTTAACGGAATAGTTTCATCAAAATCAAACCCAGGTGATTTGAAAAAATTTTTAATTGTAGGTTTAGGAAACATTGGAACAGACTATGTGGCTACACGTCATAATATAGGCTTTGATGCCCTCGACGCACTTGCCTCTTCAAAGACACTCTCTTTTGAAGAGAAACGCTATGGCGCACTGACAACAACACGCTTTAAGGGGAGGACCCTCTTTCTCCTCAAACCCTCGACTTTTATGAACAATAGTGGGAAGGCGGTTCGCTATTGGGCGCTAAAAGAAAACATCCCTCTTCAAAATATCTTGGTTATTACAGATGATTTAAACCTCCCCTTTGGTACACTTCGCCTAAAAACCAAAGGAAGCGATGGCGGGCATAACGGCTTAAAAGACATACAAGCGCAACTAAACACCACCCATTATGCACGACTGCGCTTTGGAATTCATAATGAAAATAAAGGGTTTCAAACCGTCGATTTTGTTTTGGGACAATGGACGGCTGAGGAGAAAAAAGCCCTGCCCGAGCGTCTTGAGCTCATTGAAAAAATCATCTTTTCCTTTTCAAGCCAAGGGGCGCAAAATACCATGAATCTTTTCAACGGCAAATAGGCTATGGAGTGGTGTAAAATCTAAAGATTGCAGATGTCGAGGTATTGGCTAACGCGTCGGTAGTTACAACACGCCAAAAATAAAATGTGTCAGGTTCTAAATCGACATTCACATTAGTAGCAGAAAGATTGTCAACCACTTTTAAAAGTTGATCTTCGCTCGTTCCAATATAAACAGCATAGCTCGCAATATCATCATCTAAATCTGCCCCCACCCACGACAAATTGATCGCGCCATTATTTAAGGTAACTTCCGCATCCATTTCAGGTGCAACAAGATCAGCTGGAAAAGGAATATAATTGAATTGTGAGGGGCCTTCAAGGTAAAAGCGACGTGTTTCACTTTCGGTTTCCACAGGACTAGCCTCAGATGAGCTGACCACCTTCCAACTATAGGGTGCACCCTTGGCAAGAGATAAGCTTTGTTGAAATAATTTAGTCGTTTGGCTTTGTCGTTCACCCGTTTTAAGGTTCTCAACCACAAGGGTGTAGTCGTCTGTATGTTCGGCTTGTAACCATTTAAAAGCTACTCTTGCGATTTGAGCGGACAAAGACACAGACAAACAGCTTAAATTATCCTCTGGAGATTTTAATTCCGCGGCAACAGGCTCGGGTATGGGCTTTTTACACGAGACCGCAAGGATTAATAACCCGAGAACTAAACACAGTGTCTTTTTCATTTTTTGATGAACTTTAAGGTTTCCTCTTTATTCTCGGTATAGAGCTTAAGAATATAATTTCCTACAGTTAATTGACTCACATCTATGCGTATTTGGCGCGAAGTTGACCGTATCGTATGCTTTTGCTTGATTCTAGAATTTCCCTGCAGGTCATGAACAACGAGATTGACTTCACTGCCATCGCCACCAACTAGAACGGCGAGTTCATCTCCTACTGGATTGGGATAAATAACCGAAGGTTCGTCGATGTAAATTAGCTCTTTATATTCCCCTTGACAACTTAAGGGCGTTTTAACAGTAATCACATTTAATCCCTTATTTAAGGGAAACTCTTTTTCATTGAGGTCATTTATTTCAAATTCTTGATTGTTAATGTTGACGAAGTAGCGCTTACTTCCTTCGAGTTTCAGCAGGGCTTTACTTTGGGCAGAGTTGACCTTCAAGGAAACACCCAAAAGCTCGGGCTCATTAATTGTAGCACTAAAGCATTGTTCAAAATAGTCTATTCCCTCAACGGAAAGGCAGATTAAATAATCTCCACTTTGAAGATTTTCTACAGAAAATGACTGGTCTGAAAATTGCGAACTGACCGCAAATCCATTCGGTCCGAGGACATCAATATTGTAATTGAACAACGCAATAGCTTCGATACTCAAACTACCATTGTCCTTTTCAACACAGGTTTCATCGCTCTTTGAAAGGGTAAAATTTCTTTGTGCATCAAAATCACAAAGGTCGCCCTCGCCATCGTTGTCCGTGTCAAGTTGATCGGGATTCGTAAGAATGGGGCAGTTGTCTTCTTCATTAGGAATAAGATCTAAATCATCATTGCGCTTACGTTGACCATCTAAACAAAAAATAAGGTCAACTTGTTCTAGCCTACCGGTGTCTTGAGTCACTAAATCTTCAATTACAATACGCCATATACCGCGCGCATTTGTCCCATATATTGGGCTTAAATCTTGAATTGGTCTAAATGTCCCTGTAAATGGCGGCTCGCTCATGGTTATGGATAAGGGTGCTTCAGAATCGAAGACAGTGGCGGTAAAGTTGTTCCCATTACCACCTTCATTTTGAACCAATATGTATGAATTGCCTTGAGGGTCGAACAGGGTAATCACCAAGTCGTCTACCCAAGAATGGGTCAATTGAAGTCTAACGTCTAAATCAAGCACAGTTAGTGCATCGACCACAGCAAATGAAACTTCTGTGACCCCTGTTGCATCAGCACTGGCGTCAACAAGAGGCAATGGCACTTCCAAAGAAGGGAAAGGGTTACAACTGGTCGCTTTTGTTGTAAATTGTCGGATGTCGTTCGATTCACTTTCTCCACAACTGTTGACTGAAATGACACGCCAATAATAGGTTTGCAAACCTTCAAGTTGATTAACAAGCGTTTCATTTGTCATAAGTGTTCTATTGACAAGGAGAGTGGAAAAATCTTCCGTTGTGCTTAACTCAAAACGGTACTGATCTGCCCCCTCATACGAGTCCCAAGAAAAAAGAACGGAAGAAGAGACGTCTTGTGCGGCATCTGTTGGTGTAAGAAGAGGAACTCCTGGTGTTACGGCAGGAAAATTGCGAAGATCAAATTGTTGTTCGGATGTTAGATCGCCAGAGATCCCAACCAAAGTCATTGTATTTGTTTTAAGATTAGCCTCTATATTGGTTAAAACAATTGTGATGGTCGTTCCATTGGTTTGAACTTGCTCAGGAGAAATTGAAGCCGAAATATCCGATGGAAGGCCCGCAATACTCAAAGCAACATTTTCCGAAAAATCACCGTAAGCTTTATAATGAGCCGTAAAAGTGACCGTATCTGCACCACAGCTTTCTTTTTGAACTTCTACAAATGGCGTAGCAAAAGGGCGGGAGACTATAACAAAATCTGAAGTGTTGACTGCAAAATAAATATTGCCATCGGCCACAATTTTAATTCTTGCATTTGTAGTGGAAATATTACCCGGTACCTCTATTGTAGCATTACCAAGATTTGGTGCTCCTTCTAGTAGAGTGTAAGGGAATGTTTGCCCCCCATCATCTGAAAGATAAATGGAAACTGTTTCTGTATTGATTGGAGACAGGTTTGTATTGGCCACATCCCATTGAATTAATTCATTAGCCCCTGCTTTCCAAAGGGTAGTTGTACTGCTTTGAGAGCGCACTCTAAACGGCCCTGCTTGTTGATGAACTCTAATGATTTTGCTGTCTTGGGCGGTAAACCCAACACCAGACGGATTGTTTTGATCCCGATCGCGCACAGTGACCCCCCATCGCAAATCTCTATCTATCAAAGCGACCGTTTCCCAATTAGATCCAATTGTGGGGTTTGTTTCTGTCAAATTACCACTGAGAACAGAGGACAAGCGTGGAATCATACGCGTGGGTTGAGACGTCGGCGGGAGAGATCGATTCATACTCCCCATGAGGAGATTTGGTCCAAAATTAGAAGAAATGACTCTGCCAGAGTCCAGTTGTTCCCAACAATAGGTTAGAGAATCGCCATCCGGATCACTCCCTTGGGCCTGCAACATATAGGCAGTACCGATTGGAATAGAGACATCACTTCCCGCAGAAACCGTTGGGATTTGATTGTCAGAAGCAACTTCCTGTTGACATGAATAAAAAGACAAGTAGTTTTTTACATTTTGTAAGTTGTGGTAATGAAAATAAGGGTCACTATGGCGCTGCATATTTTCGCCAAAAACTATCCCAGCATAAGACATAATGGTTGAACCACTTCCTGGCTCACTATTAAAGCCTGTATTTTCAGTTTCGTGCGAGAAGGTGTGAATCGCACCAAACTGGTGACCAATTTCATGAGCCACATAATCAATATCGAAATAATCTGTTAAAAATTCTCCTCCACTCCCGTTGGTCGCCGTAAAGGGGTGAGACGAAAAAGCACTCCCTTTTTCATAGTCAATACAAACATTCCCAACGCTTCCTGCATCACCATTAGATTCCCCGCGAACAAACAAATGGCCAATATCGTAACCTTGCTCACCAATCTCTTGACTCAATAGGTTTTGTATCTCAGTATTCAGATCACTTTCAAACGGATCTGCTTCCCCATTTGGATAAAGCAAGTTGGCACCAGAAACGACAACCAATCGCACACCAAAGTCAACTTCAAATACCTCGTTAATTCTATTAATCGTATTGACAACAGCAGCAAACGCGTCATCAGAATTTGTGCCATTAGTGTCGTCGTCATCTCCCCAAAATTCGGTGTATTCTCCTGTACCGGCCACAGCGATTCTGTAGGTTTTTAAGCTGCCATTCAAACGCTGTCTATTGGCGGAAAAATCAAGCACGTCCTTCTTTTTACTTCGCTTGTTGGTTGCCTTGGTCGTGCAAACTAAAGACGGTTGTCCCTGACTGAGAGCATTGTTTCTTTGATAAAAAATATAACTTGAGCTCTTTTGTTTTTTGGGTTGAAAGTAGAGGAAACCGCTCGGTGTTCTCATTGTGCCACTTAGGCCTAGCGGGGAGAGCGTTAGCCTTAAAACCACGCCTTCTCTTTCATTACTATACCCTCTAAAAGCATCTATTTGTGGGTGTTTTGAAGCCACTCGAGCAGATAAAATATCAATTGGAGAAAGTGTAAATGATTCCAATTCTCCCTTTTCATTTGGAAAATAAAACACCGTCTTTTCCCTTTTACTGTACTCAAACTTTAGGGGTTCTATATGAGAGCGAAATGCTTCTTCGTTAAAGTCCACAGTTTTTACCTTTGGTAATTGAGGGGCGTTGGAAAGCAAAACAGAACGACTCTCATTAGGGCGTAAAGTCCAATAATCTTGAGCGAGTAAAAAGGAACTCCAAATGCCTAGAAACAAAAAAAGGTTTTTTTTGAAACGCATTTTTTTGAAAAGCAATGTTTCATTGTATTCTTTACTCACGATAATTCTAAATGTTCTAATTTTAGGCCAAAATCTAAATATAGTCTTTTTTTGTGAAGGTCATTTCCAATATCGACAACTATCATGCCCTAGAGGGCTGTTCCCTCACCATTGGCACCTTTGATGGTGTCCATGTTGGTCACCGCAAAATCATTGAGCGGTTGGTCAAAAGTGCAAAAGAAAAAAATCATCTCTCTGTTGTTTTAACGTTTTTTCCTCATCCGAGAATGGTATTACAAAAGGATACACGTATTCGCCTAATCGACACCCTTGAAGAAAAACAACAGCTCCTAAAGGCCTTAGGCGTCGATGTTTTAGTCATTCATCCTTTTTCTAAAGTGTTTTCACGCCAGTCAGCCGATGAATTTATTCGGGACATTTTGGTCAATGCGTTTAAGACAGAACATCTGATCATTGGATACGATCATAGGTTTGGGCGTAACCGTGAAGCCACAGTTGAGACCCTTATCGATGCTGGAAACACCTATGGCTTTAGTGTTGAAAAAATTGACGCTCAAGACATTGCTTCTGTCAATGTGAGTTCAACCAAAATTAGGGCAGCCCTCGAAAAAGGAGAGGTAAAAAAAGTAGCTCTTTTTCTCCACCGCCCGTTTAAAATCTCTGGTGAAGTCATCAAAGGATACGGAATTGGCAAAACCATCAAATTTCCTACCGCCAATCTACACATTAAAGAAGAGTATAAATTGCTCCCCGCCGATGGGGTTTATTTTATCCAATCTTCGCTCGATAATCGCCTGGTTTACGGCATGATGAATATTGGCTTTCGCCCCACTGTTCAAGGAAAAGAGCGGAGTTATGAAGTTCATTTTTTTGATTTCGATCACAGTCTTTATGCTCAAAATATTCAAGTTGAACTTATACAACAAATTAGGCGAGAACAAAGATTTGATTCTTTGCGGGAATTGGAAGTTCAACTTAAAAATGATGAAGCACAATGTCGAAGTCTGATTCCTTCTACTTAAGACTAAAAAGTGAAGCACAAAGTTTTATCTTTGCCTAAGAACATATTTCATGATACCACTAAAACAGCTCAGAGAAAAGAAAGACGAGGCCATTGAGCGTTTAAAAAAACGTCACTTTAAGGCACTCGAATTGATTGACGCTATTCTTGAATTAGACGAAAAAAGAAGACTAACGCAAACTGAATTGGACAGTCAATTGGCTGAAGCCAATAAAATTGCCAAAGAAATTGGACTACTCTATAAATCGGGTAAAGCAGAGGAAGCAAAAGCCTTAAAAGCACGCTCTGGTGAACTGAAAAACAGTTCAAAAGCACTCCAGTCCGAAATGCAAGAAATAGAAAAAGAATTACTCGATTTGCGCTTTCAAGTTCCTAATATTCCGCAAAACGCTGTCCCCGCCGGAATTTCAGAAGAGGATAATGAAGAAATCGAGTCGGGGGGTCATTTCCCTGCTTTGACGGCAAAGGCTCTGCCTCACTGGGAACTGGCAAAAAAATATGATTTGATTGATTTTGACTTAGGCAGTAAAATTACCGGAGCAGGTTTCCCTGTATACAAAGGCAAAGGGGCCCGGCTACAACGGGCTTTAATCAATTATTTTTTAGACAAAAACACAGCGGCAGGATACGAAGAAACCCAAGTTCCACATTTAGTAAATGAACACTCAGGGTTTGGAACGGGGCAACTTCCCGACAAAGAAGGACAAATGTATCATGTCACAGGCGATAATTTATATCTCATTCCGACAGCTGAAGTTCCGCTAACCAATATGTATCGGAATCTTTTATTGGAGGTCGATCAGCTTCCAATTGCCGTTACTGGCTACACCCCCTGCTTTAGACGTGAAGCTGGAAGCTATGGGGCGCATGTAAGAGGCCTCAACCGCTTGCATCAATTCGACAAAGTGGAGATTGTTCGTTTAGAAACACAAGAACGCTCCAATCAAGCGCTTGAGGAAATGATGCAACATGTGAAAACAATTTTAGCTGAATTGGATCTCCCCTATCGTATTTTGCGTTTGTGTGGCGGTGATTTAGGGTTTACCTCTGCGTTGACCTACGATTTTGAACTGTATTCTGCAGCACAAAAACAATGGCTCGAAATAAGTTCGGTATCTACTTTTGAAAGCTTTCAGTCGGAACGGTTACAATTGCGCTATCGCACTAAAGACGGTCAAAAGATGAACGTACATACACTTAATGGCAGCGCTTTGGCACTTCCGCGGGTAATGGCTACACTGCTAGAAAATGGCCAAACAGAAAAAGGAATTGTTCTACCAGATGTATTGGTGCCCTACACTGGTTTTGATTTAATCGATTAGTATGTTTGTTTATAATGTTACCACCCATGTAGAGCCTTCCATTGAACAACAATGGTTGCAATGGATGCAAAACGAACATCTTCCTGAGATGCTACAAACGGGACATTTCAGCCAAGCAAAACTCTATCGGGTAGTGACAGAACAGGATCAAGGAGGCATTAGTTATGCTACCCAATACAGCTGTGAGAGTCGAAAAAACTATACCGATTATCTCAAACAAAATGCTACTCAATTACAACAACAAGCCCACGAGCGTTTTGGAAACAAGATCCTGTCCTTTCGCACCGAGCTTGAACAAATAATACGCCTCGCATGAACCCCGTACGCCCAAAGAAAAAATTAGGGCAACATTTTTTAACCGATCTTTCGATTGCTAAAAAAATTGCCAATACCCTGCAGTTTGACACCTATGAAAAGGTGCTAGAAATTGGTCCAGGTATGGGTGTGTTGACGCAATTTCTGCCCTGGAAAGAACAAAAGCTCACATTGATTGAATTAGATCAAGAATCGGTAGCTTATCTTAAAGAGGCTTTCCCAAACTTGGACGAAAAAATCTATAACGCCGACTTTTTAAAGGCCAACTTAAATGATCTGATGGGGACAGACGCTTTTGCCATCATTGGGAATTTTCCCTATAATATTTCTACCCAAATTGTGTTTAAAACCATTGAATACAGAAAGCAAATTCCCTTTTTTTCTGGGATGTTTCAAAAAGAAGTGGCCCAACGTATCTGCGAACCACCAGGGTCAAAAAAATACGGTATTCTCTCGGTTCTAACTCAATTGTTCTACAAGACCAATTACGAATTTACGGTCTCACCAGCTGTTTTCAATCCACCTCCGAAAGTAGATTCTGGTGTCATTACTCTAAAGCGAAAAGAAACAATTGAACTCGATTGCGATGAGAAATTACTTTTTAAAGTGGTTAAATTGAGTTTTCAACAACGGCGAAAAACATTGCGAAATAGTTTAAAAACACTTGAGCTCTCCAAAAATCTGACAGAAGATAGTATCTTTGACCTAAGACCCGAAAAACTATCGGGAGATGATTTTATTGTATTGACTAAAAAAATTGAGCATGGCCAACTTCGAACTTGACAATGATTTCTTAGGAGCAATAAAATCCCTTATCAAAAAGGAAAAAGACAAGAAACTTAAACGCCAGCTTCACGAGCTTCATTACGCTGACATTGCAGAAATCATAGAGCAAATCTCAGAGGCCGATGCCCTCTACTTAATCAAATTGCTTGACAGTGAGAAAACCGCCGATGCTCTGGCCGAAGCCGATGAAGACTTTCGTGAAAAAATTCTACGCCAACTCTCCGCTAAAGAAATTGCGGAAGAAGTTGAAGAACTCGACACCGACGATGCTGCCGATATCATTAGTGAACTTCCTGAGGAAAGACAAGAAAAAGTTCTGTCTCAAATTGAAGATACAGAGCTCCTCAACGATATCCGTGAGCTTTTAAAATATGAAGAAAATACAGCGGGGAGCCTAATGGCAAAAGAGTTGGTAAAAGTTCACGAAGACCTAAGTGTTCTCAAATGTGTCAATGCTATGCGCAAACAAGCAGAGGAAGTTACACGGGTCCATTCGATTTATGTAGTCAATACCAAAAATCAATTGCTAGGGCGTTTGTCTTTAAAAGACCTATTAACGGCCAATTCACGAGCCATTGTAAAGGATATATACATTCCTAAAGTCGATGCTGTCCATGTTGATGAAAATGTCGAAGAGGTTGCCAAAGTCATGTCCAAATACGACTTAGAGGCCATTCCGGTGATCAATGACAATAAAGAACTCTTGGGAAGAATAACCATAGACGATATTGTGGATGTCATCAAAGAAGAGGCCGATAAAGATTACCAATTAGCGGCAGGAATCTCAAATGATGTTGAAGCCGATGACACTATTTTAGAGCTTACTCGTGCGCGTCTTCCCTGGCTTTTTCTTGGCTTACTCGGTGGTCTTGGAAGTGTTTTTATTCTCAAAGATTTTGAAACCATCATGAATGAACCTCAACTGAGGAACCTGTTTTTTTACACGCCCTTGATTGCGGCAATGGCAGGTAATGTTGGGGTGCAATCTTCCGCTATTATTGTTCAGGGACTGGCCAATAATGTGGTGAAAGGGTCAATGGTTCAACGCCTCTTTAAGGAAATAGGGCTAAGTCTTATCAATGGCTTTTTATTGGCTTTAGTCTTGATTGGTTTCGGCCAATTTATGGGACAAGAATTAATTTTAAGTCTTACCGTGGCTGGCTCAATGATGGGCGTAATTGTCATGGCTGCTCTGATCGGGACATTTGTCCCTATTATTTTAGACAAACAAGGGATTGACCCCGCCATTGCTACTGGCCCATTTATTACCACAGCGAATGATATCTTTGGTATTTTCCTTTTCTTTTTTATGGCTCAGGTCATTCTTGGTTTTTAACTCCCGTTCATGAAAATTCTCCATTTAGATGAAAATCATCCCTTGCTGCTAAAACAACTTGAAGAAGCAGGGTTTGAAAACACCCTCGCCTACAAGATGCCCCAATCTAAAATAGAAGCGATGCTTGCTGAGTATCATGGCATCGTCATTCGTAGCCGATTTCCACTCGATTCGGCTTTTCTAGCAAAAGGGAAAAAATTAAAATTTATTGCACGTGTTGGCGCAGGTTTAGAAAACATTGCCTTGGAGACAGCAAAACAAAAAGGAATTCAGTTGTTTGCTGCACCACTTGGAAATGCCAATGCCGTGGGTGAACACACCCTTGGAATGTTATTAAGCCTTCTCAATAAATTACGTCCAGCCCATGCCTCCATTCAAAATGGCGAATGGCTGAGAGAACCCCATCGTGGGGAAGAACTTGAAGGCAAAACACTGGGTATTATTGGGTATGGAAACATGGGGAAAAGCCTTGCCAGAAAATTACAAGGTTTTAGTCTTAAAAAGATCATTTTTTATGATATTGAACAAAAAGAAGTCGACGGTATTGCCCAACAAGTTCCCGTTGAAGAGCTTCAAAAAGAAGCAGACATTTTAAGCCTTCACACCCCTCAAACCGAGTGTACAATGGGTTTAATAGACGCTGCCTTTATTGATCAGATGTCGAAACCATTTTGGCTTATCAATACTGCTCGGGGAAGTGCCGTGGTAACACAAGCATTGGTCGATGGTCTAAAAAGCGGAAAAATTAAAGGGGCAGCTTTAGATGTACTGGAGTACGAAAAAAGTTCTTTTGAATCTCTTTTTACAACGCAACCACCTAAAACGTTTGACTATCTGTTAAGGGCCAATAATGTTCTTTTATCGCCACATGTTGCAGGATGGAGCATTGAAAGTCATCAAAAACTAGCAGAGATTATTGCGGCCAAGATTATTGATCACTTCGCTGTCTAATTTTTAAGTACGACTTGAAGGGTCTCTTTGGTTCGCTGTTCAAGTAAAATTTTATCGGCCAACCCTCGTACTTCGTCCTTTGCTTTTTGATCAAAATGACGGACAGTAAACAGGGTGACATTTTCGGTTACCATTACTTTAAATTTGGCGCGGAGGACAACGAGCAATTCCTCTAGGCGATTGTATTTATTATTGATAACAACTGAAAAACTAATGGCAGAGTTTTGAATGAGTTCAACCCGCATTTGATATGTTGACAAAAAAGCGAAAATATCAGAAATGTTGTTTTCAACAATAAATGAAAAATCAAGTGAGGAGAGTTTCAACAAGACTTGATTTTGCTTTACAATAAAACAGGGAACGTGAGGTTCTAAAGTTTTCCCTTTGGAAACTGCTGTCCCAGCGCCTTCAGGATTGATAAATGAACGTACATAGAGAGGGATTTCCTTTCTTTGAAGAGGCTGGAGTGTTTTAGGGTGGATCACTGAGGCCCCATAAAAAGCCAATTCAATTGCTTCACGGTAGGAAATCTGATTTAAAAGTGTTGTGTTGTCAAAATGACGCGGATCTCCATTTAAAACTCCTGGAACATCTTTCCAAATCGTAACAGACTCTGCACCAAGTGCATAAGCGAAAATAGCCGCTGAATAGTCAGA
>JBMZTS010000001.1:0-73189 GCA_049623905.1 Flavobacteriaceae bacterium | reverse complement strand
ATAGATGGTTTGTGTTTAGTCAATGAACGGGAATTACCGTAGAACATTTCACCTCTTCGAGAACGAAAGTACTTTTAATTTGTGATACATTGGGCAGGGTGGCTAATTTCCCTGATGAAAACACATTATAGGCTTGTAAATCTCTGACGGCTACTTTTAACAAAAAATAATGCTCTGGGCAATGACTAAAGAGCAATAAAAACGGTGATCCGTCGCTGTTTTCTTCAGCACCTATTGATTTAAAAAAAGAACAGGGACTTCCGCAGCCTTAAACGCGTTGATAAAGGTTGAAAAATCATCATCAATCAAATGCCGAAGCTTCTTTTTATGCGCTTTCCATTGGTCGGATAAATCATTGAATCTTTGTTTTGCTCCTTGGGTAACTTGAGGATCTTCAGCATCGACATAGGCTTTGAGATTCATCCACTCTGCATTGAGTTTATTATTGAAGTTAATCACATCTTGAAAGGTCTTTTGTTTGGGCTGAATCAAGTTAATCTCCCAGTCATAAAGAGCTTTTTCAAGAGCGACGGCTTTATCGTTCAACAGTTTGAACTCGTCGTGTCCTTTAAACATGTTCTGATAATGCTTCAGTTGTGTTTTGACATTTCGCATGCTATTCACCTCTTGGTGAATATCACCTAAGGTAGTATCAATTGCAATCAATAATTTTTGTTGTTCAGCAAATTGTTCAGCTGTGGAAGCAATATTCGGATTGGCTAAAACAAGGAGAGGCACCTCTCTGGTCTGATCACCATAGGTCAATCGGGCGGTGAATTTACCTGGTGCGACTCTACTACCCGCATAATTGCCATAAACAAAAACATCATCGATACCCAAAACAGAAGTCCTTCTCAAGTCCCAATGGGTTCTATTGAACCCTTTCTTGACTTCGAGCAGTTGTTTTGGTTGCGGGCCACCTGTCCATGTCTTTGCTTTTTCTGCGGCTTTAGAACTATATCTTCGAATGACTTGGTTTGCTTCTAAAATTTCAAGAGAAAGCGTTAATGAGTCATTTGTTTGGGGCAGGTAATAATCCAAAATAACACCACTCAAGGGGTTTGTTCCTAACGAAGATCCCTGTGGTGTCTTCCTTGAAAATAATCGGTAAGCAGGCTTTGGTGTGACCAAATGAAATTCGGATATTTTAGACTCTTCTTGCAAAGGGCTTAAATCATCCCAAACCCAAAAAGAGCGCCCTGCTGTTGCCGCGATCAAATCGTTATCTTGAATGTATAAATCGTTGATAGGCACGACGGGTAAATTGGTTTGAAAGTGCTTCCATTGTTTTCCGTCATTGTTTGAAATAAAGAAGCCTGTTTCTGTACCTGCATAAAGAAGCCCTGGAACTTTTTTATCTTCCCTAACAACACGAACAAAATTGTGCTTTCCTGAAATTCCGTTGGTGATGAGTTTCCAACTCTCCCCATAATCTGAGGTTTTATAGATATAGGGTTTAAGATCCATAAATTTATAGCGCATGACGACCATGTAAGCCGTCCCTGGACGGTGAGAGGACAGTTCTATGCTGTTGATAATTCCCTCTTGAAGGCCTTTGGGCGTGATATTTTTCCAAGTTGCACCGCCATCGCGTGTCAAATGAACAAGACCATCATCGCTTCCTGCCCAAAGTTCATTGGCATCAAAAACTGAAGCAGAAAGACTCATTAGGGTGTTGTAATTTTCACCTCCAGCGGCTTCATTGGTATAAGGAAGACCACCCGGACCTTGTTGCGCCTTGTTGTTTCGGGTCAGGTCTGGACTTATTACGTCCCAGTCTATACCGCCATTCGTGGTTTTGAAGACCACATTTCCAGCATGGTAAATCACCCGTGAATCACTCGGAGCACTTATGATGGGTGCATTCCAATTGAAGCGGTATTTAAAGTCTTTTGGGGTATTTCCAAGAGCCAATTCAGGGTATTCTTTTATGGCTTTTGAACTTTGGGTTTTACGTTGCCAAACTTCTATTATACCTTGATAACATCCGCCATAAACGGCCTGAGGGTTTTCGGGATCAAAAGCTAAAAAGGCACTTTCACAGCCTGCAACAGAATACCAGTCTTTCCAATCAATACCACGTTTTTGGGTTCGACTTTTTATCCCAATAGCAGAATTATCTTGTTGACCACCATAGACATGATAGGGCACTTGCTGGTCAGCAATTACTCGATAAAATTGAGCTGTCGGTTGATTTTGTTGTGAGCTCCAGCTCACCCCTCCATTAGTCGATACATTGGCTCCACCGTCGTTAGAGTTTATCATGATTGTATTGTCATAGGGATGAATCCATAAATGGTGGTTATCGCCATGAGGTGTTGGCAGTGGTTTAAATGTTTTGCCTTTGTCAATCGATTTTAGTACAGGAGCATTGAGGACATAGACAACATTTTCGTCTTGAGGATCGGCAAACACTTCCATATAATACCATGAGCGGGCGACAGTAACACGGTCCTTATTGACCAATTGCCATGTGTTTCCCGCATCTTCAGAGCGGTAAACTCCCGAGGCGTCTATCTCTCCTTCAAGATTCAAATAGAGCAATTCTGAATTTGCGCGCGAAACCGACACACCTGCTTTTCCAAATTCTTTGGGTAAACCGTTTTCAAGACGCGTCCACTTGTCTCCACCATCGGTTGATTTGTATATCCCTGAGCCTGGCCCACCAGAGCGCATTTGCCATGGTGTCCTGAGGTGGTCCCACATAGCGGCATACAAAATGCGTGGATTATTTTTATCCATACTCAAGGAAGCTGCCCCTACAGTTTTATCAACATAGAGAACTTTTTTCCAATTTTTTCCTCCATCGGTAGTACGATAAATTCCGCGGCTACTACTAGGTCCATATTGTGCACCCTGTACGGCAACATAAAACACCTCTGGGTTGGTCGGGTGTATTTCAATATTGGCTATGTGGCGAGAGTTTTCAAGACCAATATGTTTCCATGTTTTCCCCGCATCTTCCGATTTATAGACCCCATCGCCCATTGAAGTCATAACCCCTCTTGCTGCGTGTTCACCCATTCCAGCAATGATGATATTTGGATCGCTTTCAGAAACAGCCAAAGCACCCACAGTTCCTGTGGCCAATTGTCCATCTGAAATGTTTTTCCAATTGATGCCATTATCAGTGGTTTTCCAAATACCACCTCCAGTAGTCCCCATATAAAAAGTAGAAGGCGACTTTAGCACTCCTTCAGAAGTAACACTCCTCCCCCCTCGAAAGGGTCCTATATTTCTCCAATAATCATGCTGATATTGAAGGACTTGTTTTTCTTTGACGTTCTTTTTCTTTCTTTTTTGGGCATAGATTGACGGATTTGCCACTAAGATAACTATCAAAATGTGGAACAAAATTTTCATGTCGAATGGTTTTAAATGAAAATCCTTAATGAGAACCAATTTAAACGAATAGGCACACGCTATAGGATTTGTAATTATTTTTTAGGATTTGAGGGTATGTGGTTTGGGAAAATTACTCGATGCCTCCATCTTATCGAAGTAAAGTGATCAACCCGCCGAATACAGTATGAAACGGTGTATTTTCATCATAAATGTAATGTAAAAAGAAGAATTTTACAATCTGAAATACTAATTAAGCACTTGTGTTAATTAAACTTAATGACAATTGAGTGCCAACAGCTCACATCTTCAATGAGCTAGACACGCTACAATTATTAATTTAAAGTGGCGTGTAAGTCCAATAAATCGCGTGTATTTTGAAAATCATAGTCTTATAAAGTTACTAGTCGCTCAATATTTGTTATTTTTGTAAAACTTTATTTAATTATGATAAATACTATTTTATTAGCTTTATTGCTCTTTACGCTCTTGGTAATGATTTTTTTTTGGTACGCCTCTTACTCTTCGAGATCGGGTTTTGCAAAAGATGAAAACAACAACGGTGTTCCCGATTCTTGGGAAGGTAGGTTTCATATCTTCTTTAAATTAAAGAATATTATTATTCTCATATTGGGGATTGCCATTGGCTATTTGCTTAGCCTCTCCACATTCATCTAATCGCTTCATTATCTGTTTTAAAACTTATGGAAAATTCCTTTAAATTAAACTTGCGTGCCATTTTGTCTGTATTCAATTACCGTTTGTTAATCATCATGGTGGAAACAGTATTGATCTACATGCTTTACGAAAAATACAGCATCAACATACAAATTGATTATACCATTATGAGTATTGCAATTGTTTTTCCATTGGTTTTTTCTATCACAAGCGCTTATCAAAGAAGGCAAGAGGCCATCACCAACTACCTCGAATTTAGAAATAAAATAATCGACCTGACTAATCTTTTCTATGCCGTCAAAGGGATCACTAAAGAACACTATCAAGAACTATTCAATGCCTTACAATCTATCCAAACTTTATTGATCGATTACCTTGTAAAGAATGATTCTGAAGATATTTTCAATGAAATTAGAAGAAATAGAAAAGATATTCTTTTGATCATTGACTCGCATAAAGAGTTATTTAACGAGCGTGAAAAGGACAGTATGATCCGGGTGAAAAACGAACTTTTCCTCTGTGCTGAGAAAATTAGAGGCATCAAAATTCATGGGACACCCATTTCCCTAAAAAAATACTGTTTATTATTTATCTACTTTGCCCCCTTCCTCTACAATTCTCAGAACATGTTTAGCGAATACGATTTTGCTATTTTAAACAAAATCCCACTGCTTTTCTCTTTAGTCGTCAGTTTTGTTTTGATGGCACTTTACAACGTACAAGATTATATTGAAAATCCTTTCGACCAAGAAGGGCTAGACGACCTGAAAATCGATCACATTAAGGTGAACGATTGGGAATCGCTCTTTTCAAAAGAATAAACGCAAGGGGGGTAAGTAGCTTTCGGGTCGCCCCTATTTTACAAACTTCTTTTTACGGTCATCCCATTTAAAGTCAGTCGAAATTTTATCTGTTTTGGGATTGAGGTAAACATCTAGGTACTTTACCATGGGCATACCGCTAACCATTACTTGAACTAAAAAGGTGTGGTAATGATGTAAACTATAAGGACTGATAAAGGTTTCGTAGGTTTTCCAAGTGACATTTCGTGTGTAATCGACATTGCCAAAGGTTTGACCGATAAAACTTTTTATCTTTTCATTAATGACATTAATGTCTAGGGGTACATAATTGCTTTGTCCTCTGTTTTTTTCTTCCATTAACCTAATGAAGCCCTCATGAGAAGTGATAAAGTCATTCAGTTCGGGTTTGTTGGCTTGATTAGCAATTTCAAGGGCCACAAGATTGGGTTTAGTCGCTTCTTTTGCTAAAAAATCGGCTTCAAAATAGAATTCATTTTCCTCGGCTGACCATTTCGAATAGCCTTTTACTGTTTTTTTAAGAGGATTATAAACGACATTAAAGAACTTGAGTTCATCTACATTTCGCAATTTTACTAGTGCAATAAACTTGTGATTGTGGGTTTTGGTAGAATGACTAATCACTGTTTGGTATGAGTCCCAAATAATATTATCGGTGTACTCAATGATTCCAGGGAGTTTTTCCTCGACATAGAAGCCTATTTTACGCTCTATTTCATCAATATTGATTGGAACAAGCTCTCCCACCTGATTACTCAAGCCTTTGTGTTCATAAATAAAATCATCAAATTTTACTTTGTATTCCTGTGCTGAAATCTCCTGATTAAATAATATCAAAGTTGAAACTAAAACAAGAATAAGCTGTCTCATTAAGAGTTGGTTTATGATTAATGTCAAATTTAGCCTTTTTTCTAATAAAATCTAAAAAATCTATATGATATCGGCGATCTAACAAACTAAGGGTTTTCTTTTTTGGGAGATGCTGGAGGAATGGGTGGCAAAGCAGGAGCACTGTGATTATCCTTATGCTTTAGTTTATGCTTTCTTCGTTTCATTATTTTATGTTTCTGATCTTTTGAAAGACTCTTTCGGTAAACACCTCGTGAGGCATCAACTCCTTTGCGCATCGCACGATAAATGGCCTTTTGTCCATCGGTTAATGATTCGTAAAACGCTTTACGTCTCATGGGTTTGTCCATAGAGTCATTTTCCAACAGTTGTTTCTGAACTTCAGTCAGTGATGCTTTAAACTCGGCTTTGAGTTGTTTAATGATTTCTCGCCGCTCTTGCAAAAGCGCTTTTTGTTGTTCTGTTAATTCTCTTAAGCGGCTAAGAGCTGAAGACTCACGCAATGAGTCTATTGTGCTTGTCTGAGCAAAGGACAACACCATTGAAAAAACAAAATAGGGGAGTAATTTCTTTTTTAAATTGTTCATAATCATCGTCTTTAAGTTATTATTTAGACCTCTTTAGGTTTTAAAAGTTTTAATTTGAGTCTAAATTGTTTTCAAAATGATCCAAAAGTGAGTCTTGAATCAAAACATCGAGCTCATTGCCCTCAGCTTGCAAAGCGTTGATCAGAAGGGTAGTGACAAAAACATCTTCCCCAGCAGTTTGTAGAGGGGACTGTTCCTGAAAGTTGACTTTGTCAAGAACAAAAAGAAAGGTCAAACTAGCGGCAATTGCGGCAACATACCTTACAAATTTTCTTGCACTTCGCCTTTCAGTGACGGAAGCATTATCACTGATTTTTCTGATGTTTTCACGACTATTATTAAAAAAATCATCTGGGGTACTGAAACCCAACTGCCTTTGCCAGGAGTCATCGTGTTTTTCCTTAAGGTCATTTAATTCTTTCATGTTAATGGTGTTTAGTTAAATACGTTTTAATTTTTTTCTCTGCTTTGTAATAAACTGTTTTAACAGAATTCTCATTATGCTCCATAATACGGGCTATGGCATTAAACTTTAGCGCATCAAAATATTTAAACGAAAAGACATGGCGCTCTCTTTCACTCAAAGTCGCCAAAGCCGAATGCAACAAATGGGTGGCCTTTTGCGCATTAAAATACCGATCAGAAGCTAAAAAATCGAGGTAATCTGTATCTACCTCATCTAAACTAAAATTTGGCTTTTTTTGTTTTAAAAAACGCATGCATTCGTTGTAGGCTATTCGATACATCCATGTTTTTAGAGTACTCTTTCCTTGAAATGACGGGAGACCTTTGTAGATTTTTATCCACGTATTTTGGAGGACGTCTTCTGCATCATGATGGACCAAAACTATTTTCCGAATCATCCAATACAACGTATCGTGATGCTGATCTAACAACGTATTAAAATTAATCGGCTGGGATGTTCTCACAAAAGAGCTTAAAAAGTTGACATAATAAAAAACATACAAGCCTTAGACCTTCTAAAAATCAAAAAGTTTTAATCCGCTAAATAAAATCTCGACTTTGGATCCCTTTTAAGTTTAAATAAAGGAATCACCACCGTTCTGTTAGTCCTTGTTCTACACCACCTCGAACAAACCGGCAGCTCCCATTCCACCTCCGACACACATGGTAGAGACCACATATTTGGCACCGCGGCGTTTGCCCTCAATCAATGCATGAGCAACCATCCTAGCGCCAGACATACCATAAGGATGGCCGATAGAAATTGCCCCACCATTGACATTCATCAATTCGTTAGGAATTCCCAGTTTATCTCGACAATAGAGAACTTGAACGGCAAAGGCCTCATTGAGCTCCCAAAGGCCAATATCGTCCATACTTAATCCATTTTGCTTCAAAAGTTTTGGAATCGCGTAAATAGGACCAATCCCCATTTCATCAGGTTCACAACCCGCAACAGCTACCCCTCTATAAATACCCAGGGGGGTTACCTTATGTTTTGCTGCCACCGATGCTTCCATTAAAACACTTGCTGAGGCCCCATCGGATAATTGACTGGCATTTCCTGCTGTGATACATCCGTTTTCAATAACGGGATTCAGCCCTGACAGACCCTCAAGTTGGGTCTCAGGACGATTGCCCTGATCTTTTTCAAGGGTAAAATCGTGGAAGCTAATTTCTTTTGTTTCGCGGTCCATTACCCCCATAGTGGTGGTCGTGGTTATGATTTCATCGTCAAATTTTCCGTCTGCTTGTGCAGCTGCGGTACGTTGTTGACTCTGAAGTGAATATTCGTCTTGCGCTTCGCGACTGATGTTATAGCGTTTGGCCACTACTTCAGCGGTTTGAAGCATCGGCATATAGATGTGTGGGTGTTGAGCAACCAAGGCTTTATCAACCATACGATGGGTGTTCATGTGTTCGTTTTGAACTAAACTAATAGACTCCACTCCTCCACCGATCACTACGTCCATTTGATCCGAGACAATTTGTTTGGCAGCTGTCGCTATCGCCATCATCCCAGAAGAACACTGCCGATCAATGCTCATCCCACTCACTGTTGTTGGTAATCCACCAGCTAGGGCTGCCATTCGACCAATATTCCCTCCTGTTGTACCTTGCTGAAGAGCTGCACCCATAATCACATCGTCCACTTTAGCTGGATCTACTCCAGCTCTTTTAACAGCTTCGGCTATTGCAATCCCTGCTAAGGATGGTGCAGTCGTATTATTATATGCTCCTCTATACGCTTTTCCAATTGGCGTTCGTGCTGTTGATACTATTAGTGCTTCTCTCATGTAATTGCTTTTTATTTTGAATATGATTATTGATTTGTTTTATTTTTTTAACACTTGGACACTAGCCTTTTAGGAGCTTTAAGGCCATTATACCACGTGATTTACTGCGCAATAGATTCTCTAAATATAATAGAATCAGACCTATATCCTATGAAACTCATAAAAAGAATTGAACTTTTCAGTGGATACAGGTTTGGTGTTCACATGACAAACAATCGTCACAAAACCTTCCTAAAAACAGGAAGAGGCTTTTTTTAAAAAAAAACTGTTTCTTTACAATGAGAAATAAGCAATACAATAAAATCAATCTAGAGATCCGTATATTTATAAGGAAATAAAACGATAATCTATATTTATTTTGCATCACCAAACGAGTAAGTCTATTGGTGTTGTCCAACTAAAAACTTAACTATTATGAGTAACCAAACAAATGCTGCCCTATTTGACTTTAAATTTTATGAGTGGGAAAAACGCTTTAAAGACAAACCCTTTTTACGTCAGCCTTTTGGAGACACATGGGAAGAATATACTTGGGGTGAAGTAGGACAATATGCCAGAAAATTAGCCACAGGACTCCGTTCCCTAGGACTGCGAGAAAACGCACATATTGGGTTGATCTCTAAAAATTGTCGTGAGTGGATTATTGCCGATCTAGCCATTGTAATGGCGGGCTATATTAGTGTGCCATTTTTTCCAAACCTCAACGCCAAGGAGATCAACACACTGCTCGAATTTGGCGATGTTGACTTGCTTTTTGTAGGGAAGGTTGAAGATTGGGATGAGCAAAAAAATGGAGTGCCAAAAGGAATGCCAATCATTTCATTTCCAACCTACAGTGGGCATTCCAATATCACTGAAGGACACCAATGGTTCGATTTTATCAATCAATTTGAGCCTCTTCAAAACCCTAACCAACCCAAGCTAGAAGACACTTGGACCATCATTTACACTTCTGGAACCACAGGAAATCCTAAAGGGGTTGTGCTCAATTATTTAGCCAATGAAAAAACCGCGGTTTTGACACTAGAGTCAAACCCTCTAAAGATAGATTTTAATGGAAAGAATGACTTTTTTTCCTACCTACCACTAAATCATATTGCCGAGAGAATCGTAGTAGAATATGCCGTTTTCCGCTTTGGAGGAACCATCTCATTTGCGGAAAGCCTTGACACTTTTGCCCAAAACCTTCAGGATGTGCAACCCACCGTATTTTTTGCCGTTCCAAGAATATGGACCAAATTTCAAATGGGTATTTTATCTAAAATCCCCCAAGAAAAACTCGATAAACTGATCAAAATCCCTATCCTTTCATGGCTACTAAAACGCAAATTTAAAAAAGCTTTGGGCTTAAGTAGAGCTAGAGCCATTGTCTCTGGTGCTGCACCCATGCTCGAATCGCAGCGGACTTGGTTCAGAAAGTTAGGAATTCTGATTACCAATGGTTACGGAATGACAGAAAATTGTGCCATCACTTCACAGTTAGACGCCCGCTTTTCCCATAAGCCCGGTTCCGTTGGTTTACCTCAGCCTGAAGTGGAGGTGAAAATTGATCCAGAAACTTCAGAAATTTTGATGCGTGGGCCTTTTGTAATGAAAGAATATTACAAACAACCCGAACTAACAGCAGAAGTCCTCAAGGACGGTTGGCTTCATACGGGTGACCAAGGCCACGTCGATGAAGATGGATTCTTATTTATCACCGGACGGGTCAAAGACATGTTTAAAACCTCGAAAGGAAAATACATTGAACCCTTGATTCTTGAGAGTTATTTCGCTGACATCTTAGAATTTGAACAAATATGTGTTGCCGGTTTAGGGCTCCCCCAACCCATATGTCTCGTAGTATTGTCTGAAATTGGAAAATCCAAATCAAAAGAAGCGTTAACCCTCTTTTTAAATCAACGTCTCGAGGAAGTCAACGAGCAATTGGCTGGGTATAAAAAAATATCAACGATCATAGTGGTTAATGACGAATGGACGGTGGAAAATGGTCTAACGACTCCCACTCTGAAAATTAAAAGAAACCAAGTTGATAAGAAATATGAGAATAATTATGAGGCCTGGCATAAAGACACTGCAACCGTCCTCTATGAAAGTTAGACAAATTTAGGGCACAAGGCAATTTGATGATTGCATAAGGCTTGCTGGATAGTTTTTATGTATTGAAAAAGCGCTGTAATTAGTTAGGTGAAAAATTACTAAATAGAAATCTACTCTCTGTGGTCAACCAGCCTACTATTGCTTTAAACCTCGTTTAACAAAAGTTTTTCCAATATGTGAAAGCCATAAAAACAAGGGGGTGTTTTTTCAAAAATCTTATAAAAACAGTTGTTTTATCGCCAGTCATTCAAAGGGATGCCCCACTCTTATTTAAAATTGAATGGATAAAAAAGGACCTAAGATGCTTCAAAAACTTAAAATCTTATTATCTTTCAGGGTTAGGATGTGATTTTTCTAACCAAAATTATCCCCCATATCGATCCAAATATGTAATCTACCCAAACATTCTGTAAACCAGTAATAATTATAAATCAAACAATTATGAAAAAAAACAAATTGAAATTTACACTAGCAGCACTTGGGCTGTTTTGTGTTAATCTTCTTCTAGCACAATCCACTTTAAGTGGATCTGTGACCGACGCAGAAACCAATGAACCACTTCCTGGAGTGAATATTGTCATTCAAGGCACTGGCGATGGAACAAACACTGATTTTGATGGTAATTTTACCTTCACTACCAACTCAGCCTTACCGTTTACGCTAGAAATTAGCTCCGTTGGATTTAGTTCACAATCAATTGAAGTTACTTCTGCCGATCAAACGATCAATGTTTCTCTTCAACCAGGGGAAAATCTTCAAGAAATCATAGTTTCAGCTTCGCGAAGAGCTCAAAAAATTCAAGATGCACCCTCGTCGGTAAGTATCATATCTTCGAAAGATATTGAAAACTCGGCTATCGCTGTTGATCCTGTTCGTCACTTGGTAAACATACCTGGTGTTCAAATACAACAACAATCAGCGAATACATTGAATATTGAAATGAGAGCGGGTTCAGGAGTATTTGGAACCTCTACCTTTCCTATCTTAGACTATCGTTTTTTATCAACACCAGCAGCAGGAACATTTTTTACTCAACACTCTGGTTTATCAAATATTGATATCGAAAAAATAGAGGTCGTTCGAGGAGCTGCCTCTGCACTATATGGACCTAATGTGGTTTCAGGTGTTGTACACTTTATGTCTAAAAGTTCAATAGATCATCCTGGAACTACTGTTGAATTATTGGGTGGTGAAATGAGTACAGTTGGAGCCGCAGTTCGACATGCATATGCAAGTGAAGATAAAAAGTTTGGATATAAAATCAATGCTAAATGGTCTTCTGGAAATGATTTTGAACTAGATCCAATTGAAGATGCAGATCAAATTGCACAATTTAAACAGGAGATCTACCAACCTGCCATATCAAATGGTTATGTTGACGGAAATCAAACTGGTACATTGTTACTGGATATGGATGATTTAGACGATAACAATGACGGAAACCCGTTAGCAACTAAATATGATAATATCTCGGCCAATGCACATTTAGAATTTAGACCCAACGACAATACAACTGGATTTATTTCCGGTGGTTTTGCAAAAGGGGGGGCTATATTTTTTAACTCTCAAGGTGAAGGACGCCAAGATGGAGAAGATTATTGGGCTCAGGCACGTGTTCAGTCTGGTGGACTCTTTGCATTATTATCTTACAACCACAAAACTGGTGGTGGAGAAGGCAATCCAACTTTTTTATATCGATCAGGTTTCCGTCAAGTCGCTATAAATTCATCATTAGAAGCTCAAGTTCAGTATAATTTTGACATGCCAGGCTTCTTAGATTCTAATGTTACAGTAGGATTTGATCATAGAGATGTAACTTCTGACTCTCAAAACACACTTTTTGGTCGTAATGAATTGGTTGACGATTATGTGATTACGGGGCTTTATCTTCAAGCTACATCAAAATTGAGTGACAAGCTCGAATTAACTTATGCCGCTCGTGCAGATAAGTTTACAGTAGTTGATGATATCGGGTTCTCGCCACGTGTAGCCTTAGTTTACAAATTAGACGACAATAATTCAATTAGAGCATCTTATAACTCCTCTGCCTCTATACCAACTGCTTTACAATCATATATTGATTTTCCTGTAAATGTTATTTTACCTGGTGTTTATGATGTTTGGTTAGCAGGTGAAATTGAGGCACAAAACTTTGATCCAAATGCGCCAATACGACTACCATTCTTAGGTAACCTAGAAGTCCCTCAAGGAACAGGCGCTATTCCAAATGCTTATATTTTTGGAGCTTTAAATGCTTTAGGAGCAGGTGCAGGAGCTATAGATGCAATAAACACAAATCCAGATTACGCTGGTTTAATCCCTTTTCAAGGTGTCTTAGAAAGCGTTCTTAACAATCCAGCAACAGCAGCATCAATCACAGGAAGCTCTGGTTTTCTTGGTAGCCCATATGGAGCAGGTGTTGGTTATAACATATTTAATGGCGAAAGACTTGATCCAACCGATACTGGTTCTGCCCTTATAAATACCGTTAATTCTTTTGAAATCGGGTATAAAGGTGTAATTGCCAAAAAATTATCCTTGGCCGTTGATTTTTATACTTACGAGCAAAAAGGCTTTACAAACTTTACTGCTATCGGTCCCGCCTTTGCATATACCCCAGATACAGATCCAACTGGTCCACTTGCTACATCAATTGCAACTGATTTGGCACCACTACTTACACCAGGAGTAACTGATGCTTTAACTGCAGCATATACTGCAAATGCAGCGCTTATCCCTGGTATAGATGCAGCAACATTAATTGCAAATGGTTTTGCTGGAATACCTGGAGTTGTTGATCCAGTAGCCCCCCTTGCAGTTGCAGCAGCCCAAGTAATTGGTGGCCTAGCAGCTGTGGGAGGAGGAACATATGCGCTTGGACAAAACCTCATCCCAGCTGCAGCACTTCCTGTATTTGGAGCAATCAATTCAGAAAGAGCTCCTGACGATGGATTAACTCACTTAGCGGCCGGTTATCGTAAATTTGATAATCAATCTCGTACTCACTGGGGAATGGATATTGCTGCTGAATATTTTGCCAATGAAAATATTAGCTTCTGGGCAAATGCATCATATTTAAGCCAAAACGTATGGATTCCTGGGGAATCAGATGACGATGGTCTGCCATTTTCATCTTATCTAAATGCCCCACAGTTTAAATATAGAGCTGGTGTAAAGTATAATAAAAACAACTGGTTAGCTAGTCTCAGTTTTCAGCACGATGATGAATTTGAATCAAATCAAGGTTTTTACTCTGGTACTGTACAAAAGAAAAACTTATTTGATGCGAATGTGGGAGTGTATATTACTCCAAAAGTCCGTTTTGATTTAACTGGATCTAATATATTTAATTTTGAGTACAGAGCATTCCCAAGCATGCCTGTTATAGGACGTCGTATTATTGGTAAAATTACATTTGACCTATAGTCTGTACGATTGTCAACTAGTATGAAAGACAAAACAGCATTCATTACTGGTGCTGCCAAAGGAATCGGAAGAGCAACAGCCGTTGCTCTTTCGGCCTCTGGTTGCCATGTTATCTTGACCGATATTGATGAAAATGCTCTTCAAAAAACAAAAGAAGAAATTGAAAACAGTGGTGGTAAAGTCACCTCTTACCTACTAGATGTATCGAAACAAGAGGAAATTGAGGCCGTTCATCAACAAGCCCTCAAAGACCATCAATACATCCATTATTTTGTCAATAACGCTGGGATTGGTGGAATGTTCTCTCCCTTACATCAGATGCCTTCCGATGAATGGCATAAAATTATCTCAATTGATCTAGACAGTGTGTTTTTCTGTTTACAAGCACAAATAAAGATATTACTCCCTCAAGGCGGAGGCAGTATTGTCAATGTCGCCTCTCTCGCGGGTAAAAAAGGGGTCATGTATGGTGCACCATATTCAGCCGCCAAACACGGTGTAATAGGATTGACCAAAACTGCAGCCATAGAATATGGCGCACATAATATTCGGGTCAATGCGCTTTGCCCATCGTTTTTGGAAACTGACATCCTCCAACCTCTTCCTCAAAAGGTTTTAGACTTTGTAAAAGAGCATCGTATCCCGCTCAAACGTCACGGAAAACCTGAAGAAGCCGCCGAAAGTATTCTTTGGTTACTTTCAGACAAAGCCTCCTTTGTCAATGGCCATTCTTTGGTCTTAGACGGTGGAATGAATGTGGGGTAACCCTGCACAAAATTTGTCACCCATCTAATTTATTTCTCTTTAATTTTTCAAAAGAACTCTCTTAATTAAAATACCATGTATGCTAAAAATCTATTTTCTGGTAAAACAGTACTTGTAACCGGAGGCCGAAGTGGAATCGGATATGAAATTGCATCCTCATTCCTACATTATGGCGCAACGGTCTATATCGCTTCTCGAAAAGAAAAACTTTTATTCGATGCGGCGAAACGATTGTCTAAACAAGGAAATTGTCACGCTTTTGTTTGCGATATTAGAAAAACCGACGAAATAGAGGCTTTAGCTTCAGAAATTAAAACTAAATCGGGGCGATTGGACATATTGGTCAACAATGCTGGTGGTCAATTTCCAGCACCTGCACAAATTATTTCAGAAAAGGGCTGGGCGACGGTCATCAACAATAATCTCAATGGTACTTTTTACATGAGTCAAAAAATGGCCAATACTTTTTTTATTCCGCAAAACAAAGGCAATATTGTTAACATAACGGCCAATGTCTTACGGGGCTTTCCTGGAATGGCACATACAGGAGCCGCGCGTGCAGGAGTTGAAAACCTCACCAAAACATTGGGACAAGAATGGGCCAGCTATGGCATTAGAGTTAATGCAGTTGCTCCCGGAACTATTGCGACTTCGGGCCTAGAAAATTATCCCAAAATCATGCAAGACTATCTTCACCAAAGTAAACAAAAAAGCTTAATGCAACGTTTTGGTAAAGCTGAAGATGTAGCCAATGCAGTAATGTTTTTAGCTAGTCCCATGGCGAGCTTTATTAGTGGCATTAGCCTTCCAGTAGATGGTCTTGAACATTTATCGGGAGATCGCATGGAATTGTATAAAACCTTAATGACTCTATTAGACCAAAAATGACGATAGCGCAACAAGTCAATTATCGCTCTATAATTTAATTCGACAAAGTCGATTTTTTAATTGCACAAAAAAAATAATCTCATGAAAAACAAACCTCTTCTGCTGCTAACGCTCGTTTTAGCCTACCTTCTGTTTTATCCTATTGACCTAGAGCCTATAGCACGAAAAGCACCGCCATTTCCTGGACTTCAAGGGGTCTATGCTGTAAATTCTAAACTCAAAAAAACACAATTAGTTTCCCTCAAAGATGTTGGTCCAGAATCTATCGTGGCCGACAGCTTAGGTAATTTCTATACAGGGCTTTCCAATGGTGATATTTTAAGATTTAATGCCACAGGGAACCAACAACAAGTGATTGCCAATACAGGTGGTCGGCCCTTAGGAATGAAATTTGCTCCCTCTGGAGAATTGATTATTGCCGACCAAATCAAAGGTTTGATTGCTTTAGACCACAAGAATACCATAAGTGTTTTAGTGGATCAATTTGAGGGAGAAAAATTGAAATTCGTCGATGATTTAGACATCAGTAAAGATGGTATGGTCTTCTTTTCTAATGCCACACAACGCAACCCCGAGGTAGTCGAAAACGAGGCTTGGGAACAAAGGGCTTCTGGCGCTCTTTTTTCATACGATTTAACAACCAAAAAAACCACTCGGCTAAAAGACGACTTATTTTTTCCCAATGGAATTGCTTTAAATGAAGATGAAACCTACTTTCTCTTTAGTGAAACCTTTGGTCTAAGTTTATCTAAATATTGGATCAAAGGTCCGAAAAAAGGATTCATAGAGTCATTTAACTCCAGCCTCCCAGGCTTTCCAGACAACATCACCTTTAGTGATGGTATTTTTTGGATCGGTATTCCAAGCCAACGTTCTACTCAAATTGAACCGCTATTCAATTATCCCTTTTTACGTTCCATTATTCTTAGGTTGCCCAAATTTGTAAAAAATGCGGTTATTCCCTCAAGATATACCATGCTTCTTGGGTTTAATGAAAAAGGAAACGTTCGCTACAATTTACAAGATCCCGAGGGAAAAATAGACTATGTCACCAGCGTCCTTAAAGTCGATAATAAATTATATTTAGGAAGTCTAAAAGAACCCTATTTTGGAATCTACCATCTCAGCAGTGATGACACTCTCTCAGTAAGAAAAACAAACTAGATAAGAAGAAGGAATAAGAGTAATATATCTGAAGTCAAATGCTGTTCAAATCAAAAACAAACTTTATATTGGTAGATCTCAAATCACAAGCAAATTTTAATCGTGAAAACACAATAAAATGATAAGTTTAGAAGGACAAGTCGCCATCGTAACAGGAGGTGCCCAAGGAATTGGAGAAGGAATATGCAAAGTCTTTTGTAAGGCTGGAGCTACAGTAGCGCTGTGGGACGTTCGTGATTCTGGCCAAGACACTGCCAAAAAAATCAAAGCTGAAGGCGGAAACATTTTTTTCCAAAAAGTAGATGTCACCGATCGCAAGCAGGTTGATGCTGCAGTAGCTGACATCATTGCAGGCTATAATAAAATTGATATTTTAATTAACAACGCTGGGGTTTTGCGCGATAAATCGTTTCTAAAGATGAGTCAAGAAGAGTGGAATACAGTGATAAACGTTAATCTCAATGCTCTATTTACGACAACTCAATCGGTTTTACCACACATGCGTGAAGCAGGCTACGGCCGTATTATTTCTGCTTCATCAATCAACGGTTTTGTCGGTGCATTTGGTCAAACCAATTACTCGGCAACAAAAGCAGGCGTTGCCGGTTTCACCCGTGCCCTGTGTCGTGAAGTTGGCCGATTTGGCATCACCGCCAATGCTGTTGCACCAGGGTTTGTAGAGTCAGAAATGACCGCATCAATGCCACCAGAGGTCGTTAAAGCAGGAATTGCCATGATCCCCGTTGGACGCATTGGAACACCAGAAGATATGGGATACACCTATTTATTCTTGGCCTCTAAAGAAGCAGGTTTTATCAACGGAGTAACACTTCACGCCAACGGTGGCGCAATGCCCTCTTAGACTATGAGCACAAGACAATTATTTGAATTAAAAGGAAAGGTCGCTGTGGTTACAGGGGCAAGTAAAGGTATAGGTAAAGCTATAGCAGAAGCTTTGGCTGAATATGGCGCACATGTCGTTGTGAGCAGTCGCTCGCAAGAAGCCGTTGACAAGGTCGCCAAAGAAATAAAAGACAGAGGCTTTGAAGCCACTGGTGTTTCATGCCATGTCGGTCATGAAGAAGCGCGTAAAAATTTGATTGATCAAACTATTGCAATCTATGGCGGGGTAGATATTCTTGTCAATAACGCCGCAACAAATCCTGTTTTTGCACCTATAGAAGCCATCGAAAACGATGTCTTCGATAAAGTTATGGATGTCAATGTTAAAGCCTGTTTTGATTTTGCCAAACTCTGCTTTCCCTCCATGAAGGAAAGAAAAGGGGGAAGCATCATCAATATCGCTTCGGTAGAGGGCATGAAACCAAGCAATGGACTAAGTCTCTACAGCGTTAGTAAATCTGCACTAATCATGTTGACCCAATCACAAGCTAGCGAATGGGGGAAATATGGCATCCGATCCAATGCCATTTGCCCAGGACTAATAAAAACAAAGTTTAGCCAAGCCCTTTGGTCCAATGATGCCCTGATGCAGCAGGTCAACAATCACCTTCCTTTGAGAAGAGCAGCAGCAACCAGTGAACTTTCAGGTCTAGCGGTTTACTTGGCCTCAGAAGCAGCATCGTATACCACTGGTGCTGTAATGAACGCTGACGGAGGACATATGTTAACTTAAAAACAACACCAATGGAAGAACCAACCACAACCCCCTACTCTACTCAGCTATCGTCTGTTTCCGAACTTGAAAATTTTGTCGGCAAAGAACTTGGTTTAACCGAGTGGATCACTATAGAGCAAGAGCGCATCAATGTTTTTGCCGATGCCACCGAAGACCAACAGTGGATTCATACAGATCCAGAAAAAAGCGCGGCACATTCGCCCTATAAAAAAACTGTTGCCCATGGCTTTTTAGTTCTCTCAATGGCCTCTAAAATAACCTATGAAGCCTTTTCAATCGATAATATTGCCATGGGAGTCAACTATGGTTTAGATAAAGTTCGTTTTCCAAATGCGACCAAGTCTGGCTCTGCACTACGGGGTCGGGTTTCACTTATGGCCTATGATAAAATACCGGGTGGGGCAAAATATAAAATGAAAATTGTATTTGAATTAAAAGGGGAAGAGAAACCCGCTTGTGTTGCCGAATTTTTAGCCATCGCCTACACTGCACCAGAATAATACTTAGCAAAATTAAATTAAGCCAATCAAAAGATGAATTTTGAAGAAATAAAAAAACAGATAAGAAGCTTTGTTAAAGAAGAATTATTTACCCTTGAACCATGGATTTTAAATTGCGAATGGGAAGAAAAATTACCTAAACTAAATGAGCTTAGAGAAGAGGTTAAAAGACGTGGACTGTGGCTGCCACAAATCCCCAAAGCCTACGGTGGTTTAGGCCTAAGCAACGCTGAACACGGCGAAGTGTCAGAGATTTTAGGGGCCAGCCCCTATGGACACTATTGTTTCAATTGCCAAGCGCCCGATGCAGGGAATATGGAAATCTTAATAGAATTTGGGACTGAAGAACAAAAAGAAAAATACCTCTATCCGCTTCTCAAAGGAGAAATACGAAGTTGCTTTGCGATGACAGAGCCCAATAATGCGGGGTCAAATCCTGTCAAAATGAGCTCTACAGCCCTGAAAGAAGGCGATGAGTATGTAATTAACGGACACAAATGGTTTACCTCCAGTTGTGACGGGGCGAGCTTTGCCATCGCAATGTTAGTCACGGATCCCGAGGGCGATAATCGCCATTCTCGTGCCAGTCAAATTATCGTTCCACTCGATACACCTGGCTTTGAATTTGTTCGTAACGTATCAATAATGGGGCATCCTGGTGGTGGCTGGGAAAGCCATGCGGAAATTAAATTCAATAATTGCCGTGTTCCACTAACCAATGTCCTCGGGGAAGATGGTGCCGGGTTTGCCATTGCACAAATGCGTTTAGGCCCTGGCCGAATACATCACTGTATGCGCTGGATGGGCATATGTGAGCGCTCGTTTGACCTTATGTGCCAACGTGCCATCGGTCGAGAAATTGCCCCGGGAGAAACCCTAGCCGATAAACAAACCATTCAAAATTGGATTGCCGAATGTCGCGCTGAAATGAATGCAGCACGACTGATGATTCAAGATGCTGCCCACAAGATAGATACTGTTGGGGCCTCACAATGTCGAGCAGAAATTTCAATCATTAAATTCTATTGTGCCAATGTCATGCAAAAAGTAGTCGATTGTGCCATTCAAGTTCATGGTGCTTTGGGAGTGACTGATGACACTATTTTATCTTTTTATTTTCGTCACGAAAGAGCCGCAAGAATCTACGATGGTGCCGATGAAGTTCACAAAAGCCGATTGGCTCGCGCGATTCTAAAAAAATACAAACGCGCCTAAAAATAAACGATATAAGCGGAAATGCCCTGATTTCGCATGATGTGAGAATCTGTATGCAGCAAAATTTCAAAAAAATAAGTCCAGAAAACACAACTGGAATCGTCGCTCAAGATGGTGATTTTTACAGGTGTATTTAAAACTGAATAAATGGGAGTAGAACTCGATAAAGCCAAAAATATTCGCCCAGGAGAAGGGCTAAACGAGCAAGCGCTTGCGCTCTATTTATCTGAACAATTGAAGGTTAATAGTCAAGCACTAACCGTTCAACAGTATCCCTCAGGGTTTTCAAACTTAACCTATTTGATTCACTTTGGTAATAAAGACTATGTTTTACGGCGCCCGCCATTTGGAGCTAACATCAAATCGGGGCATGATATGTCGCGTGAATTCAAGATTTTATCGGCTCTTAAAGGGCATTACGACAAGGCACCCATACCTGTATTATTTAGTGAGGACTTGGCCATTTTAGAAGCACCATTTTATTTAATGGAACGCGTTGAAGGAACTATTCTTCGTGCCTCGACTCCGCAAGAGCAAATGCCTTCTGCAGTTCAATTTTTATCCCTATCAAATAATTTGGTGGATACCTTAGTAGAACTACACCAACTCGATTATAAGAAGATCGGATTAGGCGATTTAGGCAACCCTGTAGGGTATGTAGAGCGCCAAGTTATTGGCTGGAGTAAACGCTATGAAAAAGCGAAAACCCATATGCATGCTGAAATGGATAAGACGGCGCAATGGTTAAATAACAATTGGCCCAAACACAGCGGAGCGAGTCTCATTCACAACGATTTTAAATACGATAATCTGGTTTTGACCCCTGATGAAGAGCTCAATGTCAAGGCTGTGCTCGATTGGGAAATGGCGACCCTCGGGGATCCCTTAATGGATTTAGGAACAACGCTCGGGTATTGGATGCATCACAGCGATCCGGATTTTGTTGTGCAAAATCAATTAAACCTAACAACGCAAGTGGGGAATCCTAGCCGGGGAGAACTGGTGGAAATGTATGCCAAAAAAAGCGGACAACCCATTGACAATATTGTCTTTTACTTTGTGTTTGGGGTGTTTAAAATTGCGGTCATTGTTCAACAAATATATTATCGCTACAGCAAAGGCTTTACGCAAGACCCGCGCTTTAAAGACCTCGATAAAATCGTATCACTTTATGGCTTAGTGGCCCAACAAGCTATTCAAAAAAAGAAAATAGATCATTTATTTTAAACAAATGTAGAACCTATGGAAACGTTAAATAACACTGATCTGGAAGCGTTCAGATTAGAAACAAGGAAATGGTTGGAAGAAAATTGTCCAATGAGCATGCGACAACCCGTAAAAGACACAAGTGATTTTTTCTGGGGAGGACGCCATTCAAAATTTGAAAGTGAAGATCAAAAAATCTGGTTTGAACGAATGCATCAGAAAAAATGGATTGTTCCCTATTGGGCAAATAAATATGGTGGCGGTGGTTTGACGCGTGAAGAAAATATCATTCTCACCCAAGAAATGACCCGTTTAGGCTGTCGCAAACCCATTTTTAGTTTCGGTATTTCAATGCTAGGGCCTGCACTGCACAAATTTGCCAGCGAAGAACAAAAAATGCGGTTCTTACCCGACATAACGGCCGGTAAAACATGGTGGTGTCAAGGTTATAGTGAACCAAATGCCGGCAGTGATTTAGCTGGTCTTCAGACCAAAGCCGAAGACAAAGGCGATCATTACCTTATCAACGGTTCCAAGGTTTGGACCTCCTATGCCAACAAGGCCGATTGGATCTTTTGCTTAGTGAGAACCGATTTTGAAGCCCCAAAGCACAATGGCATTAGCTTTTTACTCATCGACATGGCCTCTGAGGGGGTGAGCACTCGCCCCATCAAATTAATTAGTGGGAAATCTCCTTTTTGCGAAACCTTTTTTGACAATGTTAAAGTCCCCAAAGAGAACTTAGTTGGAGAACTCAATGCGGGCTGGAGCATCGCTAAATATCTCTTGACTCACGAACGTCAAATGATAGGTGGTGTTGGTGAGACCGATGTTCGACACGCATTGCAAGACATCGCAAAAGAACATCTACGCCTTCGCGATGGAAAAATCGATGATGGCGTTTTACGGTCAGAAATTGCTGTTCAAAATATGAATGATCGCATCTTTGAAATGACAATTCAACGGATCATGGATGAAGCTAAAACTGGGGTTAACGCAGGGGCTTTATCTTCTTTTTTTAAATACTATGGAACCGAACAAAATGTATCCCGTATGGAACTCCTAACAGCCATCACAGGTAGCGATGGGTTGATTTGGGAAAGCCAAGATGAAGAAGCTAAAATACAATCCCGCCTCTTCTGCAGATCAAAGGGCAATACCATTGAAGGGGGTACTTCCGAAATCCAACTTGGTATTATTGCAAAACGAATTTTAAACCTCCCCAGCTAAATCACAATTTATGGCACTGATAATAAACGAGGAACAAAAAATGCTCAAAGATTCTGCACGTGAATTTTTAGCCTTAAACGCAACTGTTGAGCAGTTCAGAACCCTACGCGATAATAACTACCAAGCCTTTGATGAAGAACTATGGCAGGAAATCGTAGAAATGGGTTGGACCGCTCTAACCATTCCTGAGGCCTATAACGGATTAGATTTCGGTTTTGTTGGTCTTGGTCAAGTTTTAGAAGAAATGGGAAAAAACCTTACAAAAGCGCCATTGTTTTCATCAATCGTATTGGGTGGGACTGCCTTAATAAACTCACCTAACGAAACGATAAAAACCAAGTGGTTACCAGAAATCATGAATGGTAAAAAACGTTTGGCCTTCGCATTGAATGAAAAAACATACTTTGATCCAACACAGATCGAAACAATTGTAGAAGTAAATGGTCCTAATTACATTTTAAATGGTCAAAAGAAAATGATTATTGATGGTGTAGGGGCGGATGCGTTTATCGTTGTGGCCAAGACTACAGAAAATGAGATTGGCTTATTTATAGTAGACGCCAATGCCGAGGGACTAAACCTAGGTTCTGATGTTATGTTAGATGCCGCAACCTATGCCAACATTCACATAGAAAATGTACAGTTCAGTAAAGAGGATCAAATCAATGCTATTGGCAAAGGCGAAGAACTATTAGATCAGATCAACAATACGGCGGCTATCTGTTTGTCTTCCGAGATGCTCGGTATGACTATGGCCGCTTTTAATCAAACCATCTCATATCTTCAAGAGCGCCAACAATTTGGGAAACGTATTGGTACCTATCAAGCTCTTCAACATCGTGCGGCACAAATGTTTTGTGAGATTGAATTGTGTAAAAGCATTGTTATCAAGGCATTGCAAGGCTTAGACCAACAGTCTAAAGAGCTAGATCAACTGGCGAGCTTAGCCAAGGCCAAACTTGGGAAAACCTTAAAATTGGTAACCAACGAAGCCATGCAGATGCATGGCGGAATTGGTGTGACTGATGATGTAAATATTGGTTTTTACTTTAAGCGAGCAAGGGTCATACAGCAATTATTTGGCGACTACAACTACCATTTAGATCGCCTCGCTCGTTTGCAGAGCTATTAAATCAGTGCATTAAACTAAAAAAATCGGCCGTGTGCCGATTTTTTTTATTCGAAAACAAATCCTTACATTTGTAAGTGATTACTTACTTATGATAAAAAAACACGCCATCTTAAAGTCGGCCTTAACGCTTTTTGCACAGCAGGGCATTGCAGGAACTTCTACGCGACAAATAGCTGAACATGCCAAAGTATCGGAAGGGTTAATTTTTCGTCATTTTAGACATAAAAAGGGACTCGTAGCGGCCATTGTCAATTTTGGGAAAGAAAAAAATGAAGCCCTTTTAGAAGAAATTCGGGCAATAGAAAGTCCAAAAAAAGCGTTAAAAACGACCATCATGAACCTTCAAAGATTGCGACAGGAGGATGGCCCGTTTTGGCGCCTTGTTTTTCAAATGAAGTTTCAGTCCCAAAAGGAGGTGATTAGTTTTTCGGACAGCTTTCTAGAGAGTACGACCAAAGCCTTCAAAGATCTAAAATTCGCACAAGCCAAGATAGAGGCAACCTTGTTGCTCAACAGTCTAGAAGGCCTGTTTTACAAAGCCCTGACAATAGACGACTTTGCTTTGACTCCCCTATTAGAATTGATGGTAAAAAAATATCAACTCAACGAATAGCTGGCGTTGTTTTAAGTTTAGTTGACTCCTGGCTGAGTGAGCGTAAAGTTCTCTTTTTCCTTAGCCGCTTGCACCATGTCTTCGACCTCTTTAAGCAATTCTTTTGCATCGTAAACCACGCCATTGCTAATAGTGTATTTTACCCCGCCGACACGCACGACCTCATTGTCATCAGTCAATTTTATTGCCCCCGTACCATAAAGCACTTTCAGGTTTTCAAGCGGATTTGCCTCAACTAAAACCATATCGGCTAATTTACCAACTTCTATACTTCCAATTTGGTCATCCATCTTAAGGGCTTCTGCACCATTAAGGGTGGCTGCGCGAATCACTTCCAAGGGATGGAAACCAGCTTCACGCAGAAGTTCTAACTCACGAACATAAGCAAAACCGTATAGCTGAAATATAAATCCAGAATCAGACCCGGTTGTAACTCTCCCACCTCTGTTTTTATATTCATTCACAAACGTCATCCATAAGTCAAAATTTTCTTTCCAAGCAATTTCTTGTTCCGTTCCCCAATAATGCCAATAGGATCCATGTGATATTTTACTTGGTTGGTAAAAACGCCAAAGGCTCGGAAGTGTATATTTTTCATGCCATTCGGCACGTCTTGCTCTTTGCAAATCGCGGCTTGCTTCATAAATATTGAAGGTTGGATCTAGTGTAAAATCAAGTGCCAACAATTCCTCCATAACGCGATTCCAATGTTCAGAAAAGGGTTTAGCAGCCTGTTGCCATAAATTACCCGCTTGCTCAAAGCGGTGTTGTTCGTTTTGATAGTTGTAATCTAAAGGGTAATCTTGCACCGTTCGATCGTCGAAAAGGGCTTCTGGCAAGCCATACCAGTGTTCCATAGTCGTTAGACCAGCCCGAGCAGAGTGCAACACATTCCATCGGGCAACGCTGAGCTGAGCATGATGGCAGGCCGAACCAAGACCCAATTTATTGTTTTCAGCTAAAGCCGCTTCCATTATTTCAGGAGAAGCACCGAAAAATTTAATACCATCAGAGCCTGCTTTTGCATTTTCACGAACCCATTGACGGGCTTGTTCAACAGTGTTGATTCCGTATTTTGCGCCCTGACCAAAGCCCGTAAATTGGATGATTCTAGGGGCAATGATTTCGTTGCTTTCGCTTCTTTTTTTCAAATCTAATGCCCAATCGCGATCCCTTCCACTAGGTTCTCTAACAGTGGTCACACCATGAGCAAGCCAAAGTTTAAAAACATAGTCCCAATCTGCCCCTTGAGAAACGCCACCAATATGACCGTGCATATCAATAAATCCTGGTAGGAGATACATCCCTTCGGCATCTATTTCTTTGCCGCCTGCTTTCAATTGTGGACGCTTTTCTGCGTCTATGGCTACTCCGGGATAGCCCACGACAGCAACCTTCACAATACGGTCATTTTCAACCACTACATCCACAGGGCCTAATGGAGGCGAACCGTTTCCATTGATGAGGGTCACGCCACGTACAATCAATTGCTTAAAAGGACCTTCAGCCACTTGTGCCAATAGGGATGTTGAAAAAGTGAAAACTAGTGCTAAAAAAAGTAAATTATGTCTTTTCATGATATTCCTTATATCTATTAAAGCTACAAAAAAAAAGTTAAGTTCTTAATATTTAAAGGTTGGCATGATTCATCACATATATTTATTTACTATTTTTATTACTTAAATCTTGTTTAGCCATTGAAAACAATAATCAAAATAAAATACCTCACCGTTTTTTTGTTTTTTGGTGCATTAGGCACAAAGACTTTTGCACAAAATGATTTTGATGGTCCCGCTTTGTCTTTATTTACTGTCTCTCCCAGTTCGGTCGATATTAGCTCTGGTCCAGCCACGGTAACCGTTAGCATTAGAGCAACAGACAGCTCGGGGGTTCTTGCTCCTTCTGCAAAACCTTATGTCTACGATACTAATATTGCAGGGAGTGTCGTTTATGCCAATGCCAATTGGTCTCTGGTTAGTGGCGATCAATATGATGGTGTCTATGAAGCCAGCCTCATGATTGACCCTTCAGTATTTCCGTCTGGAGATTATTCCATTCATGAAGAACACACCACTTTTACTGATAGCAATAATTTCTCTGCAGCGAATATTAATAACGTTACACTTTCTGTAGTTAATTTCTCTGGAACTAGCCCCCCTTCAACAGGAGACGGTAGCCTCTCTGATCCTTATCACATTGATTCGTTTGCAGATTTATGGTGGATTTCTCAAGACAGCAACCGTTGGGCTTACCACTATCTTCAAACAAATGACATTGACGCATATTCGAGTGCCTATTTAAACAATGGTAAAGGGTTTTCCCCAATTGGCAACATAAATACAGCTTTTACTGGCTCGTATGATGGTCAACATTACGCCATTTCGTCCCTCTACATCAAGAGAGAACAAGCTGAAGAGGTCGCTTTATTTGGTCTAGTAAATAATGGCGTAATCAAAAATATTACACTCTATGACCCCATAATTGTTGGAGACTTAAGAGTTGGTGCTCTCGTAGGCGAATTAAAAAATAGCTACAGCCAATTTTCAGATAATCATGTATTTGAAGGCTTTGTTTTAGGCAATACTACAATTGGAGGACTGGTTGGTAGAGTTGGAAATGGAGCGTATATACACGCCTCTTCTTATACAGGTACCGTTACTGGTTATTCCACAAGTCAAAATTTTTCTGGAAGTGGAAATCCACAGAATATTGGAGGTCTTGTTGGAAAAATAAAACCGACTAGCTTTTTAACTGCAAGTTATTTTAACGGCTTCGTTTTTGGGGTTAATTATGTCGGTGGTATTGTGGGTGTTAATTCTGGTTCAAAAATTTCGAATTCTTATGCCATTGGAACGGTAACTGCAGAAAACAATTATGCGGGTGGAATTTCTGGAAATTCAGCCTACAACGACAATGACTCTGGTAGGGTTCACAACTTCACCTCTACTGTCGTTTCCTCTATGAACAACTCCAGCGGAATAGGACCAATTGTTGGAGCGCAAGACTTGTCAAGCGGCTTTACATATGAAGGGGCTGATAACTTTTGGAATGCTGATTTAACCCAGCTCACAAGTGCAGGAGGAAGTATAGACTTTTCAAAAACTACTCAAGAATTAAAAACCCAATCAACGTTTACTGACGAGGGGTGGGATTTTGACGACAAGTGGATTATTTCGGGAAATGTTAACGATGGTTTTCCATTTATCCGTGGAAATAATGATGTGGGATTAGTCGATTTAGAATTTGATGAGCAAAGCCTTACTGCCTCATTATCTTTCTCCTACCCGCTTTATTCTGACGACGACTTAAACACAGCACTAGAGGCTGCAGATGTAACAGTCTCCATTGACGATCCTGAAAATTCAGCAACTTTAACTAGCGATCAACCTCTAAATTTTCAAGTGTCTTCCGATCTAAAGTCCTTTTCATTTACCGTTTCCATTACTGGAGATTTGGACGGTAATGAAGAACTGAGAATTGCGCCTTCCGATACAAGCTTTAACGATGATCAGGAATTATATTTAAGTTATCCTCTTGATAATATCGACATTGTCCCTCCAACATTACTTTCATTTACGACCAACTCGTCTTCTAATAGCTGTTTGCTGGGAGAGTCACTCATTTTTACTGCCAATTTTAATGAATCGCTTTCTGCTTCTCCAAGTATAAAAATCAATAATGATTATTTTGTGATGGATTTATCGCCGTATGGGGTAGAAGAGTTAAATCAAAATAATAGTCTCAGTAATGCTGGAGCTGGCGGAACAGATCAATGGCAATCGTTTACTGTGAGTGAAACGGGATTACTCTCAAAAGTAGGGTGGAAAATGGCTAACCCCGTTCTTGATGGTCAACCTCAGCCAATTTCGCTAAAGGTTTATCGCGGGGAAGGTACTTCAGGCACCCTAGTTTCTTCGAGTGAAGGCCTAGAAACGCCAGCATATACTGACGAAAATGGCAATGCAATCACGGGTCAATATGTCTATTTCGACCTAACTAGCGCAAATGTCAGCGTTACGGCCAATGAGACACTGACCCTTAGACTTAGCCTGATAAACAACGAACAAAACGTTAGCTTTTTGGATTTAAATACCAATAATTCCTACGCAGGTGGTCGAGCGAGTAACAATTCAAATTCGGACTACGTTTTCAAAACCTTTGTTCGTCCTTCAAGTGCAGGTAGTGAAAACTGGACCTACCATTGGACGGCAGATGCTGCTGCAAGTGCTACCGTCTCTGCAACCGATCTCTTTGGGAACGCCTATAGTGGAACAGACAGTATCACGCTAGCGATCGAAAGTTCGCCAACGACCTTTACCCTTGAAAGTTCCGATTCAGATCATGTAGTCTCGCAAGGCAATAGCCTTACTATAACAGCGACATTTTCGGAAACATTAAACGGAACTCCTACCCTATCGCTCGTAGCCAGTGACACCTACAATGGGGCGTATTTGAATTTAGTCGATTCTGCTGAAATGACTGCACTTAGCACCTCCACTTGGGCATATGTGTGGACAGTCAACACCACTAGTACTTTTGATTACGTAACAACTGAATTAAACCTTAACAGTGATCATTCTCAAGGAATTACCCCAAGCAGTCTCGCCACCTCATCCTCCTCTAGCCTTACATTTGTCATTGACAATAACCCCCCAGGAATAGCCGATTTGTCTTATGATTCTAGCACCAATGCCATTGCAATAACTTTTAATGAGCCCGTATTTGCTAGCCATTCTGGACAGACCGCCTCAGGGTCTATAACGGAAGATAATTTTGATTTATCACTTTCAGATGGTACTGCCCAGCTGAATAATAACCCAATCGAATCAATAACTGTCAGTGGCACAACTTATTTGATTGCCCTACAATTGGATGGTTTTATTAGTGGTGAAGAAAAAGTTTACATTAATACTGGAAATGCTATTTATGACAAGGCCGGAAATGAATTTCAAATTGAAAACAATAGCACCTACATCTCTTTAATCGATAACACACAACCCTATGTCATAGCAAGAACACTTAGCCAAGACAACACTGAGGTTATTCTAAACTTTAACGAACGGCTTGTGGCCTCGTCGATGGCAAATTTTGATAGCTCTACGGCCAGCAGTACTGATTTTAATGTACCGACCAAAACGACGGCTACTTCGAGTTGGCAACCGTGGTCGCATGCCATTAACCTAGACATCCCTGAAGGATATGTCGTTTCAAAAGTAAGATTTAATTTTGATGCAAAAGATCAAGGCTGGGGTGGAACCAATGCCAATGCTACCATAAAATTGAACGGTACAGAAATTGGCAAGGCCCAATTAACTCATAATTATCAAAATTTCACACTAGAAAAAATAAGTGCTTTTCCTGATTTTAATTACAACGGAACCAATGAACTCTTCTTTTACTTTATGGGATGGCCTGGATGGAGTTCTACTACTCAAAATGGCGTATTAACCATATACTACACTGCTCTTGACTTGGACGCAAATGATTTCCAATTAAATCTCTCTGGTGGTAGTGCAAACTTGGCCAGTAACACCCCTTCATCACTAACAGCTAGTAACACGTCTTTCATTCTAAGCCTTCCGATTCAAGGTATAGCCGATGGAAACGAAGTTTTAAGTGTTGCCCCTGTGACCAATGCTATTTATGATGCAGCAGGAAACACCGCTTCTTCAACTAACATTAATTTTACACTCTACGACAAAACCCCTTCCATCATAAGCTCTACAACCCTGAGCAATACAAATACAGGGGTTATCGTTCGTTTTTCCGAAACACTCAATACATTTTCCAATTGGGCGGATAATCAACCCAATAACGAAGGAACTGAGGAGTATGGTCTTCTTCAATCGAATGGAAAAATCTACGATTATTTAGACATTGACGCTTTTGCTGCTGTAATCGAGTTTGACCAAACTACCAGTTTTGTAGAAGGTCTCGGCTTTATCGGTAACCATAACGGACACAGTTATTTTAAATTGACAGCCCAAAACACTTGGCCCAATGCGAAAGCCATTGCTGAGGACCTCGGTGGTTATCTCGTAGTGATCAATACTGATGCAGAAAAAAATTATCTCATTCAACAAAACTTAGGCGATGTTTGGATTGGCCTCTACCAAGACACTAATGATCAAAACTATAGTGAACCTTCAGGAGGTTGGAAATGGTTAAATGGTGTCTATGCAAATATGGGAGGAGACCCTTTAGACGGAATTAGCTTGAGCATTAACGGAGGTACAGCTGACCTAAGCAGTGCTAGCCCTGTTAGCATCTCAACTACAGGGAGTTTGAGTTACCTTATTGAACTCCCTCTGAAAGGCCCCGTCTCTGGTGATGAAATTGTTACCATTGAAATAGCAAGTAATACGCTTTATGATAGCGATGGCAATCTACTTTCCTCAACACAAACCAATAATAGTGTTAGACTGAACGACACCAGCACACCACTGATCGACATCACTCACGACCAAGATGATCTACTCCTCTCGGGCGGACAACAAATAACCCTCAATGCCACAGCAAATGAACTGTTGAATGCCCCCCCTGTCTTGTCTTTTTCCAATCAGGTAACGGCGACAATGGCGACCACCTCCTCGGCCACTCTTTGGACTTACGATTGGACGGTTCCTATTGACATCAGTGGATCAATAAGTATCACAATTCAAGGATTTGACGAAGTTGGAAATGCAAATACCAATTCAGCCTCGTTAACGTTTCTAATTGATAATAGTACTGCAGAAGCTCTATTAGAAACCAATCAGAGTGATCTCTTTCTCAATGGGAACGATTCGGTTACCGTTACAGCTACTTTTAACGAACCAATTGCTGGTGGTGTCCAGTTGAACATAGCCAACGATGCAATAAGCGTACAGCCCGATATGACGGCAACTTCTTCATCAGTATGGCACTTGACCTGGCAAATACCACCAAATTGGACTGAAGGTGCCTTTGATATTTCAATTTTAACCGCCACCGATCTAGCAGGAAATCCCTACAGTGGAACTGTAAGTGTAAGTTTTGTCCTAGACACCACTGCCCCAAGTTTAAGTCTTGATTGGGATAAAAACACAGCTTACTTCAAGTCAAATGACGAGCTGCGTTTTACAGCAAATTTTAATGAACTCATTAGCCAAGCCCCTGTATTTAGTTTGAGTCAAATCTCTTCGCCTACTGCGATGACAGCTACAACTTCTCAAACGGTTTGGGTATATGATTTTGACACGCCCGTTGGTCTAAATTTAACCACAAGCGTTACCATAGAAGGAGAAGATCGTGCTGGAAATCAATTTCTCTACACCTATCCAAATGACTTTTTTATCGACAGTAACCCTCCCTTAATAGAGGCTTTAAATTTATCTAATGATAACAGCCGCTTGACATTGATTTTTAATGAAGCATTGTATAAAAATGAACAAAGCCTCTCTAGTGTTGACCCCGGCGACATTGACATCACTCTCAGTGGAGGAACAGCCATATTAGAGACAAGCGGTAGCCAAACGATTGCTGTACTAGATGATAAAAACATCCAAATTGATCTCAACATTTCTGGTCCTGCTAGCGGGGAAGAAATCTTAAGTATCACTATTGACAGTGCTGCATTTTTTGATCAGGCAGGGAACGAAATGCAAAGTCAACAAGCGACCAATAGTATAGAACTATTCGATACCACTGCACCATATGTTGAAACCATAAGACTGGTTGATAACACCTCTGTTGAGCTGGTCTTCAACGAATCGCCCTACCTTTCAGACAATAGTTCAACACCACTGAGTGTAACGGATTTTGTCCTCAGTACACTTATCTCTTCCGCAACCTTAGTCAGTTCTACCCCGCTAGAGCTTATCCAGAACGGGAAAGAACTGACAATCCGTTTTGAATTACAAGGAGACATTCCAGAACAAGAACAGCTCATCATCCAATTGTTAAACCCCATTACTGACGAAAATCAAAATATCACATCAACCATAACAAACAATCAGGTTTATCTTATCGTGGACAGTGATAAGGACGGCGTTTCAGACGATTTAGACCTTTGCCCAAGTTCTCCCGAAGGAGAAAATGTTGATGCACAAGGTTGTGCTGAAAGTGAAAAAGACAACGATCAAGACGGTGTTCCAAATGGGCTAGACCTGTGCCCAGAATCTGAAAATGGAGAAAACGTAGATGACAATGGATGTTCAAAGTTTCAGCGTGATCCAGACCAAGATGGAATTGAACTTCCAATTGACCAGTGTCCAGAAACTCCTTTGGGTCAAATCGTTGACGAAAATGGGTGCGGGGTTAGCGACCAGGACGAAGACTTAGATGGCGTTCCAAACGAGATCGATCAATGCCCCGATACACCATTGAATGAAAAGGTAGATGAAAACGGCTGTACACAGCTCCAAAATGACACGGATTTAGATGGCATATTAAACGCCGATGATTTATGCCCCAATACACGCTTTGGCATTGAAGTTAATGAAAACGGGTGTAGCCTTGAACAAGAACAATACAAACAAGAAAACGCTGATGATGATCAAGATGGTGTAATTAATCTAATCGATCGTTGCCCTGATACACCGTTGGGGCAGTCAGTAGACCAAACCGGATGTGATCAGGCTGAATTAGTTGAACTGAGCGAAACCGATCAAGATTTTGACGGTGTAAACAATGAGTTTGATCTGTGCCCTGATACGGCTAAAGGCGTTGTAGTCAACGAATTTGGCTGTCCATTGAATGAAATTGATTCTGACTTTGATAAAATAAACGACGCTATCGATCGCTGTCCCTTCACCCCAATTGGAGAAGAAGTAGACGCTTTCGGATGCTCATTAGGGCAGAAAGAAAACGATACTGACCTAGATGGGGTTGAGAATCTAATCGATCGTTGCCCTGATACACCATTTAGTGAGCCCGTCAACGAATATGGCTGTTCACAAGAACAAGTAGAAAAAGACTCCGATTTAGATGGTGTGCCAAATGAATTAGATGTGTGTCCTAACACCGACATTGAAAGCGAAGCTGTTGATGAAAATGGCTGCTCAGAAGAACAACGAGACGACGATCTAGATGGTGTTCCCAATGCCATTGACCGCTGTCAAGACACTTTAGAAAACCAAAGGGTAGATGCCTTCGGATGCTCTGAGGATCAACTGGATACCGATGACGACGGCGATGGAATCAAAAACAGAAAAGACATATGTCCCAACACAGAGCCTGGAGTTGAGGTTGATGAAAATGGCTGTGCCTATCAAGCGGCTAAAATTTATAAACAAGTTTTTGAACGTCTTGAAAATAAAAGAGATGATGATGTTAGTAATGTTAATATTTTACTTGGAAAAATTCTTGTTGAAGACACCAATAAATCTGAGGATGCTTTCAATAATTCAGTCTCCCTTGCCATCGTTGAAAACGATTACAATGTTCAGAACCTTCCCCTCTTCCGCCTCGACGGAAGAAATCTGTACCTTATTGCAGGCATAGATTATGAAGAAAAGCGCGAGCATCGCGTCACTCTAGAGGCAATAAACGACAAGGGCATTGCGACGACAAAAGAAATTATTTTAAAAGTTAAAGACATTCCTAATTCGACCTCTCGAGCCAACTTCAACATTGTTGTCTTCAACGTTCAAAATGAACAAAGTGGAGCGAAAGTTAGCTATCATCGCTACCACAATCCCAAAGGCAATCGAGGTGTAGGTAAATGGAAAATTAAAAAGAAAGTCGCTGGTGGTAAAGATGCAAAGTTGTTTAGAGTTAAAACTATAAACTCTCAAAAACAATCGTCGAACGAAGAAAATTTCGAGTATTTAGATTTCATTAATCCACCAGATTTTGAGAACCCCATGGATCATAACAAGGACAACATTTATGAGGTTGAAATCATCAATATCAATACGAACGATGGTGATGCAAGTCAACCCATACCTATGACTCAAATGAACATTGTTGTTCCAGAAAATGACCCCACAGCCATACAACTTCAGTCAGTTCCTGCACTTCCCGGAATCGACACAGATCAAGACGGTATTAATGATATTGAAGACAATAGTCCATTTACCTACAATCCTAATCAGTCTGATAGCGATGGTGATGGCGTAGGCGATGTAACGGATGACGAAGATCACGACGGGGTTTGGAATCCAAATGACAGTTGTAGTAATACCCCTTTTGACACCATTGTCGATGCAAAAGGATGCGCCATATTCTATCTTCCACCCAACAGTTTTTTAGTCAGCAAAGCTGAAAAATGTATTGGACAAAATAGTATTAATGTTGAGTTTACAAACCCTAATTATCAATACAATATTACTGTCAACGGGGGGAAAGTTAATGCTGACGCCATTAGCGGTGCGCAACTTCAAATCGATAATCTATCAAGTGGAAATTACAGTGTGTGTATCACAGTGGAGGGCCAACCTGCTTCTGTTTTTGAAAGGTGCTATACAATAAGCATAGAAGATCCCTTGCCTCTTTCTGTCTATGGGGTGGTCTCATCTTCAGGTAAATCGGTCAATTACCATCTCTCAGGGGGAGACATTTTCACCATTACACATAATGGAGAAAGCTATCAAACCACAGATAAAACAGTTAATGTTCCTCTAAAAGAAGGGATCAATACCATTAAAATCACAACAGATAGCGCATGCCAAGGAGTCTTTGAGGAAAGTCATTTTAATTCTTCTAAAGTCTATTTTACCCCAAACCCCTTCCAAGACAACTTATCCGTTTTTGTTGGCGGAACAGACACCTTTATAAGTGTTGAAATCTTTACTACACAAGGGAAGCTGATCCGTCGTTCTGAACACCGACTCGATTCCAGCAATAGAGTCATTACACTGCCCGCATATGATTTAAAATCGGGTGGATATATTATCAAAAGTTGTGGAGAAACAACCTCACATTCGGAATTAATCATAAAGGAATAGTCATGAAAAGCTTGATGAATCATATCGTTGTATTGGTGGTTTTGGGAAGCGTTTTCTCTTGCTCTAAAGGAGATAATGTCAACATCTCAGAACCCGAGGTAATTCTTCAGCCAGAATCACCTACTTTAAGCTTTCCTCTTAACAATGAACCTTGTTTAGATACTTCTGAAATTAATGATACACAAAGCAGTGTAGATTTCAGATGGAATACTGCGGTCAATGCTGTTTCATATAAAATCATCATTCAGAACCTTTCTACATCTGTAGAGCAACAGTTTACTTCTCTTAACAACGAACAAACTATTATCCTACAAAGTGCAGAACCCTACAGTTGGAAAGTAAGAGCCATAGGAAAACCCAAGAGCGCTCCAGCAGAAAGTGATACGTGGCGTTTTTACTTGCCTGGACCAAGAGAAATCAATTATGCGCCATTTCCTGCTGAACTTACGGGGCCAATATCTGGATCAACCGTTACGCCCATCGATGGGATCATAAATTTACAGTGGACCTGTATAGATTCGGACAACGACATTGTAAGCTTCAATATCTATTTAGATACTCAAAACGCTTCTACACTAATCGAAACTCTCCCTTATTCTCAAGCTAATACTGTTTTGGAGACAGTCGTAGAAAACACTACTTTATATTATTGGAAGGTTATAGCTATTGACGCTCAGGGGAATGAAAGTGACTCTGGGGTATACACTTTTAGAACCAATTAATGGGCCCTTTTTTTAACGACATGACTGCCTAAAAAAGAAATAAACAAGCCAACGGCTATGCCATAAACAAACCCGTAGCCGAGCGTTGTTATAGCTGTTAAGAGCAGATAAAAGGCTTGGACTTTATCCTGTCGCAGAAGGCGCTTGATCAAGGGAAAATCAAATAAGAAATAAACAGAATAGACAATGATCGCAGCTATGACCGCTTGGGGTAGGAAGTAGACAATCTCGGTCAAAAAAAGAAGTGTAAGCAGAATTACAACTGCAGAAATAAGACTTGACATTTGGGTCTTTGCCCCTGCTTTGATATTCAAAATACTGCGATTAAAGCTCCCCGCTGGGACAAGTGAACCAAAAAAAGCGCTGACCACTTTTGCCATTCCTAATGCCATCAGGTCTTGATTTAGGTCAATCGGTTGCGTTTGTTGGTCTTCAGCATTTTTCGCCATAACATAACTTCCAACGGTTGCAACAAAAGTAATCCCAAAGGCACTTGGAAGGTAACGTAGGCTTTCTACTTTTAAATCTGGCATAATGAAACGTGGTAGTCCCTGAGGAACTTCACCAATAAGTGCAATATTCATGCCCTCAAAGTCAAAGAAAAAGGAAAGGCCACCCGTTAGGATCAATAAAATTATTGCCGTTGGAAACTTTGGAAAAAGAGTCGAGAAAACAAAAAGGACCACCAGGCTCAAAAAAAATAAAGTGCTAGACGCTAAGTGAATAAGCTCAAAGTTTAAAAAAAGGTGGTGAAGTTTTTCAATATAATTGGCTTTTAAAGGAAACGCAAGGCCTAACCCTGGTGAAAGTTGAGATATGATAATAACGACTGCAGCGGCCTGAATAAAACCAGAAATCACGCTTTTAGGTAAATATTCAATAAATCGGCCCAATTTGAAAACCCCTAAAAGAATTTGGATCGCCCCAATCATTAAGCCCAAAATAATCACTGCATTGATATACTCCGAGGTAAAAGGATGAACAAAAGGAGAAATGGATTCAAAAATAAAAATAGAGATCACAGAGACAGGCCCAATGTTTAAAAAATTAGAGCTTGATAATAATCCATAAACAACTAGAGGAATCAGCGAGCCATATAAGCCGTATATGGGCGGCAAACCAGCGAGGAGTGCAAAAGCCATGGCCTGTGGGATGGTGACTATTCCAACCGTAACACCAGCTAAAAAGTCGTCTTTAAAGTTATAATTCGCTGGACGATTGAAGAAGTTCATTAAATAAATCTAATGTGTTGAAGATACAAATTTAAAATGATCAAACAATAATGCTTTTAATTCAGTGATATCAACAATTCGCATCCTTTCGTTAATAATTCTCTAGGAATTGAACCTTCCTCCGACTAAAATAAGAAATGACTTTTGTAGTTTTGAGTCTTGTAAATTAGAAGAGGATTTTATGGAACGTATTAAATGTTTAATTATTGGAAGTGGCCCAGCTGGTTATACTGCTGCCATATATGCTGCACGTGCCGACCTAAAACCGGTTGTTTATACGGGTATGGAACCTGGCGGGCAGTTAACCACAACGACAGAAGTCGATAATTTCCCTGGTTACCCCAAGGGCGTGGACGGTCCTTCAATGATGATCGAACTCCAACAACAAGCCGAACGCTTTGGAACCGAAGTACGTATTGGCCACGTCACAGAGGTCACGTTGAGCAAAGAAAGAGGTGGAATTCATAGTGTTGTTGTCGATGGAACAACACCTATTGAAGCCGAAACCATTATCATTTCTACTGGAGCTAGCGCCAAGTACCTTGGCTTGGAGAGTGAGCAGCGGTTACGTGGAGGAGGCGTCTCGGCATGTGCCGTATGCGATGGCTTTTTCTATAAAGGTCAAGAAGTAGCTATTGTTGGAGCAGGTGATACGGCTGCTGAAGAAGCCACTTATCTTGCTAATATTTGCACAAAAGTTACCATGCTGGTCCGACGTGACGTAATGAGGGCTTCAAAAGCCATGCAGCATCGTGTGAATCAAACCAAAAACATTAAAGTTCTCTATAATACTGAAGTCGACGAAGTTTTAGGCAATCAGGTTGTAGAGGGCTTGAGAATGATCAATAATAAAACGCAAGAAAAAACAGAAATAGCCATCACAGGACTTTTTGTTGCCATTGGCCATCAGCCCAATACAGATATATTTAAAGGTCAATTGGAAATGGATGAAGCGGGGTATTTAATTACAGAAGGAAAATCAACCAAGACAAATCTACCGGGAGTATTTGCTTCGGGAGATGTACAAGACAAAGAATATCGCCAGGCTGTTACCGCAGCTGGAACAGGGTGTATGGCTGCTTTGGATGCTGAACGCTATTTGGGCTCACTTGGCGTGCACTAAGAACATTTTTCTTGGAGAACTGTCACGAGTTTTGAAAAATCATAGGCGTGTTGATCACCAGTAGCCATCGCTTTTAAAACACATTGATTTCGCGCCACTTCCTCATCGCCTATCAAGACGACCCATGGAATGCTTTTTTGATTAGCGTAAGACAACTGTTTCTTAATTTTCACTTCATCGGGATAGAATTCAGCACGAATATTCACTTCACGAAGGGCGGCTATTAACGCATTGCTTTTCAGGGCTGTTGAAGGCCCAAAGTTAAGGAAAAGAACCTGCGTCTTATTCTCAACCGAGGCAGGAAATAAATCCAATTCCTCCAACACCAAATAAATCCGATCAAAACCAAAAGAGATTCCTACACCGCTCATGTTTTTCATCCCAAAATCAGTCGTAAGATTATCGTAGCGACCTCCTCCTCCAATAGAGCCCATTTTTATCCCCGAAGGGGGAGCAACCTCAAAAATACACCCCGTGTAGTAATTGAGTCCGCGGGCAAGGGTAACATCAACAGAAAGGTTAAGATTGGCGTGCCCTAAACTCTCTAGTTGAGTGATCACAAAACGTACTTCTTCGACCCCTTTTTGTCCAATTTCGGAATCCGCCAAAAACGATTCTAATTGAGATAATCGGTCTTGAGCTGAGCCAGCAAGTGCCATCAATGGGCGTAATTGATCGATAGCGGTAAGACTGAAGTTTTTGCTTTTCAGTTCCTCAACAACTGCTTCAAATCCAATTTTATCGAGTTTATCAAGGGCTATCGTAAAATCGATAAGTTGATCTTTGACCCCCATACATTCCGCAATTCCAGCTAATATTTTTCGATTGTTAATTTTTAATGTAGCACCGTGAATGCCAAGGGCAGTGAAAACAGTTGCATACAATTGACAGAGTTCCACCTCTTGCCACAAGGAAGTACTTCCTACAACATCGGCGTCACATTGAAAAAACTCTTGAAAACGGCCGTGTTGTGGTCGATCGGCGCGCCAAACGGGTTGAATTTGATACCGTTTAAAAGGAAAAACCAGATCGTTTTGGTGCTGTACAACAAAACGAGCAAAAGGAACAGTCAAATCGTAACGAAGGGCTTTTTCCGATAAAGAATTTGAAAAAGCACTCAAACGATTTTCTTTTAAGGCTGTCAGATCGGCCTTTTTTAACTTTTCACCGTTAGAGAGGAGTTTAAAAATAAGTCGATCACCTTCGTCTCCATATTTTCCCAAAAGGGTTTCTGATTTTTCAAATGAAGGGGTTTCAATGGGTTGATACCCTGCCTTTTCAAAAGCATTTTGTAAAACACTTTTCAGATAGTTCCGCTTGGCCACTTGAGTGGATGAAAAATCACGTGTACCTTTGGGTAGGGATGGCTTCATAATTTAATATTTGCGGTGAATTACAAATATCCAAAAAATTGGAGGGCTTATGCAAGAAATTCGGCGATACTTTTATAGCGATCCCCTTGACTAATTTGAGCCCCCTTAAGTATCATACCGTACAATTCTTCTTTTCTATCGTGATCGTATGTTTTTGTTGAGCGGTAGAGGGTGACCGATTCGTCGTGAATATGGTGTAAAAGCCATTGCCAGCCTTCTGAGGTGGTAATGTCTTTTTCTATATCCGAGAGTTTTACTGCAATCAGATGCATCTTGTCTTCCAAACACGCAAATACAAAAAAATGATTGGGACTTAGGTGTTCCAAGTAGAGTTCTTTTGAGAGAACATCTTCCCATACTAAGTCAGAAAATTGATCGAGATGAATATCAACTGTTTCGGGTTGTTCTGCTTTAATTCGTTCCCACTCCCTACGATCAATCGATAAGGCCGCAAGGTATTTTGCAAACTCTGAATGGAGTTCCTCCAATTGCTCTTGACTTAAACGATGATATTTCATATAAAAAAAACCCCACAAAAGTGAGGTTTATATTTGCAGTTGAATGGATTATTTTTTCTCAGGCACTATTTCGAAAGGTGCTTGTATCACTACCTCTCTGTGTAAACGAAGAGTGGCTTCATATGCTCCAAGTCGTTTGATGGCACGTCCTGGTAGGCTGATAAATTTTTTATCGATTTCTTGTCCCGCTTTAGCAAAAGCATCGGCAAGGTCTTGTGCACCAACAGAGCCAAATAATTTGTCGCCTGTTCCTACTTTTGACTCTATCTTGATCTCTAAAGCTAAAAGTGCTTTGCTCAATTTATTAGCATCATCAATTGTTTTTTGTTCTTTAAAAGCGCGTTGCTTGAGGTTTTCAGCCAAAACTTTTTTTGCTGAAGCTGTTGCGAGAACAGCTTTTCCTTGGGGAATTAAAAAGTTTCGCCCATAACCGTTTTTTACTGTAACGATGTCATCCTTAAATCCAAGGTTTTGTACATCTTCTCTGAGTATCAGTTCCATGATCTAAAGTTGTTTATTTTAATAAATCGCCTACATAAGGCATTAAAGCGAGGTGACGAGCACGTTTAACAGCAACCGAAACTTTGCGTTGGTACTTCAATGAAGTTCCTGTCAAACGACGTGGGAGTAATTTCCCTTGTTCATTCACAAAACCAAGTAAAAAACTAGCGTCTTTATAATCGACGTATTTGATCCCTGAACGTTTAAAACGACAGTACTTTTTCTTATTGTTGGTTTCTATATTCAGTGGGGTTAAATAACGAATTTCCCCTTCTTTTCTTCCTTTGGATTGTTCTTCAATTTTTGACATCTCGATTAGGCTTTAACATTAGCTTTAATTTTCTTAACACGCTTTTCTGCCCATGCAACAGCATGCTTATCAAGTTTGACAGTTAGGTAGCGCATAACTCTTTCGTCGCGTCTAAACTCTACCTCAAGCGGGTTGATCGCTTCACCGTCAACGGTATATTCAAACAAGTGGTAAAAGCCACTTTTTTTGTTTTGAATAGGGTAAGCCAATTTCTTTAGGCCCCAATCTTCTTGGTTAACAAATTTGGCGCCCTTATCCTTGAGAAGAGTCGCAAATTTCTTAACTGCTTCCTTTATCTGGTCATCAGATAAAACGGGATTTAAAATGAAAACAGTTTCGTAATGATTCATATAATTGATTTAAATAAGGGTGCAAAAATAGTAGAATTAAGCCCCTAGACCAAATATTTAGCGTTTTTTTTCGTCTAAAAAAACAGCGCATCTAAAATTTACTATTTTTGTAAAAACCCAAACTTATGCAGCTCTCTTTTGTCCTTATCGACGAAAACGAAAACAGCCGTGTCATTGTCGAGAATATTGTTGACAAATTGCCACAAGTGGTCATTACTAAAAGTTTCTCTTCGCTAAAAGAAGCCTGTAAATTTTTAGAATTAAACACTGTCGATTTTGTTTTGATCGACCCCAATTTTTCAACAGAGCTTGCTTTTTCTACCATAGAAAAGTTAAATCAAAACCTTCCCGTCATTTTGATGTCGGCACGAATCAAAGACGCTGTCAAAGGCTTTAATCTTGCTGCTTTTGATTTTATTCTTAAACCTTTTACCGCTGATCGTTTTTCAATTTCTTTGAGGCGTTTATTAAATCAAGAATACTACAGGCTAAAACAAGAAAGCATACTCGAGCCTACGTATATTGAAGTAAGATGCGATTTGATGACGGAAAAAATTGAACATAACCAAATTGACTTTATAGAAGCCATGGGCGATTATGTTAAAATTGTCACCCCTAAGCGGAAATACATTGTTTTGATGTCTATGAAAAAAATTAACACTTTACTTCCCGAGCAAGAATTTTTCAGAAGTCATAAATCGTTTATTGTCAATTTACACAAAATAGAGCACTATAATGGGAAGGAAATTCTTCTCAAGGGTAAAAAAATTCCTCTCAGTCGTTTTCGCAAGCAAGCCTTTAAAGATTTGATGCAAGCCAGTTAAACTGGATCGATATCTACACTTATTTTTACCGATCGAAATTTTCCAATAGACGCCAAACTTTTTAACGTTTTAGAAAGCACCTCTTTGATCGGGCGACGGAGAGAATTGTTGGGGTATTTTAATAAAATTTGTTTGATGTACTGATTGCGTACACGTGCTACCATAGGGTCAACTGGTCCAAGAACAGGGTTATTGAGGTTTTGTCGTAAAACATCTGCTAGCCATTGAGCAGCCATTTGAGCCTTTTGATAGTCGCGTGCTTTAACCGATAAACGAATTAAACGATGAAAAGGCGGGTAATGAAATGTTTGGCGCTCCTGGAGCTGCTGCCGATACATTGCATCGAAGTTGGCCTGAATAACTTGCTGTAATACGGGGTGTTTTGGTGAAAAGCTTTGAATGAGAACTTTCCCGCGTTGTGTTGATCGCCCTGCCCTGCCCGAGACTTGTGTTAGCAATTGAAAGGCGCGTTCGTGGGCTCTAAAGTCAGGGAAAAAAAGGAGAGGATCGGCATTGATGACCCCTACCAAACCAACATTTTTAAAATCGAGACCTTTGGTCACCATTTGTGTTCCCACTAAAATATTAACCTCTCCAGAAGTAAAACGTTCAATAATCGTGTCAAAAGCCCACTTTCCGCGTGTAGAATCCCAATCCATTCGCGCCACCTGAGCGGTTTTAAAATACTGTTGAACTTGTTCTTCTATCTGTTGGGTTCCTGTGCCTTTTAGGTCGAGAGAGGGGCTGGAGCAAACAACACATTGTACCGGCTTTGCGATATGATAGCCACAATAGTGACAGCGCAAGTGTTGGTTGTATTGATGATAGGTCAATGATACATCGCAATTGGTGCACTGTGGAATATGACCACAACTATGACATTCCAACAAAGGAGCATATCCTCTTCTATTTTGAAAAAGAATGATTTGTCTTCCCTCTTTTAAATTACTGTCAATGCTTTCAAAGAGTTGTGGAGAAAATAAGCCTTTCATCGTTTTGCGCTTGTATGCCTCTTTTAAATCGATGGTTTCTACCTTGGGTAACTGAGCCTTACCATACCTCTGGCGCATTTGAACATGACCGAATTTTTTGGTGTCAACATTGTAGCGCGATTCGATCGAGGGCGTTGCCGACCCTAACAATAACTTACAGTTAGACTGGTGGGCTAAAACAATGGCTGCATCACGAGCCTGATAGCGGGGGGCCGGATCAAACTGTTTAAAAGAAGACTCGTGTTCTTCATCAACCACAATGAGGCCGAGGTTTTTAAAGGGTAAAAAAAGAGCTGAACGCGCTCCTAAAATAATTTTAGCTTTCGTATTGTTGTGTAAAACACTTTTCCAAACTTCCACCCTTTCATGAATGGAAAACTTCGAATGAAAAATGGTCACCTGATCGCCAAAGCGGGCTTGAAGACGCTGAATCATTTGAGCCGTCAATGAAATCTCGGGCAATAGGAAAAGAACCTGCTTGTTGGCCTTAAGTTGGGCCTCAATTAATGAAAAATAAACCTCTGTTTTTCCAGAGGAGGTAACGCCCTCTAAAAGGACCACTGCTTTTTCTTTAAATTGTGTTTGAATATCTTCACATGCCAAGCGTTGTGCTTCTGAAAGAAGAGGTTTCTCAATTTTATGGGCCTCTCTCAATAGTGGACGATCTTCTCTAATCCACTGCTCCTCAATGATTTTTTTATCTAGAAGTGCACGGACAAGGCCACTGGTCAAACCTAGTTTTTTCTTAAGTAAACTGAGTTTTACCCAACCTTCATCCACCTGAAATTGATAAAGGCCCAGCAAAAAAGAACTCTGCTTGGGTGCCCGTTTTAGCTTTTCGAACAGTTGTTCTAGGGCTGTTTCTGAAGTGAGTTCGGGAACTATGCGTAAATAGCGGTGGTGCTTGGGTTTATATTTTTCTTTTAACGACTGTAGGATTTGAACATATCCCTTTTCTATCAAAGAGTGAATGAGTGGAAGTACTTTTTTTCGCTGAACAATTGCTTGGATATCTTCAATCAACACCTCTCGCTTTTCTAAAGCCTCGAGCACAAGGCAGGCCTGATCTTCCAGATTTTTCCAGTCAACCTCAACCTCCTGTACTTTTGACACATAGGTTTCGCTGGTCAATAAAAATGCGCTGGGTAATGCGGAGCGGAGAATACTCCCCATAGAACAAAGATAATAATCGCTCATCCATTCCCAAAAAAGCAACTGTTGAGCAGTAACGATAGGGTGGTCTTCTAAGATTACTTCGATCGTTTTTGGATCGTAGGCTTGAGGGGCAACTTGGTGCTTTTTGTAAACGATTCCGGTGTACAGTTTATTTTTCCCAAAAGGGACGCCAACGCGAAAACCCGGGGTCAAAAAAATGTATTCTTCTTCGCTTACCCAATAAGTAAACGCTTTTGGTAATGGAAGTGGCAACAAAACATCAATGAAATACTGCATAGGGAATGGAAGCTACTTCTCTTCTTGTTTTAAACGACTAATGGTAGCATTGAGTTCAAATCCAAGAAGTAAAACAATGGAGTTAATCCAACTGTAGAGCATAAAAATGAGCAAGGCACCGATTGATCCATAAAGCTGGTTGTAATTGGAAAACCTATCGATGTAAATTCCAAATAAATAGGTACTAATGACAAAGAGCAAAAGAGTCATCAGTGCACCAGGAGAAAAAAAACGAGTAAGTTTTCCCTGAATGGTGCCAAAATAATATAAAATAGAAATAGAGAAGTAAGCCAAAACGACAAAGAAAATGTATTGACCCCAGACGATCCATTGAGCGGCCTCTGTGAGTAAATTCTGAAAGGCGAGCTTAAAATAAATAAAGGCGATGACGGCCACCAGTAAAAGAATAGCCAACAAAAAACTGACACCTAAAGAATACAGATATTGCTTAAAAATATTTCGAAGCTCCTTGACGTGATAGGAGACCTCAAAACTAGTAAAAATAGAGTTGACACCATTGGCCGACAAAATGATTGACAGAATAAAAACAGAAGACAATAGTCCTCCACGGGGTTTGCTTTGGATATCTTCAAATATGCTGTTAAAAAACACATGGGTATCGGCAGGTAAAAGGGTCTCAATAAATTCGAATAATACAAGATCAAAATTATCAATTGAAAAAACCTTAGGAATAAAGGGGATCAGATTTAAAACAAAAAGCAAAAAAGGAACCAACGCCATAAAGAAACTAAAAGAAATAGATCCTGCACGGGCAGTCAATGCGCCTTTGATGATGCCGACCACATAGAGTTCTAACAAATCGTACATTGAAAAACCATTGAGGCCAGGAATGCGCAATAATTTTAGAAAAATTACACCCTGCCTAATACCCGGTAAAGAAGTCCAGTTTTTGCTCAATTGAATTGTTTTCTCAAAATTAACGCATTTCGTACGTATATCCCTCTTTCACTTTGTATTTTTACAGTATGGAGATTTTGTTGCTTTGCGTGGGCAAGACCGATCAGTCAGAGATGCACCAATTAATCGATCAGTACAGAGAACGATTAAAACACTATTGTAAATTCACCATTCAGATTGTCGAGGATCTTAAGCGACGGAAACATTTAAGCGAGCAACAACAAAAAGAAAAAGAAGGCGAGCAAATACAAAAGCTATTAAGACCTAGTGACCGTTTGATATTGCTCGATGAAGCTGGGAAACAGTTTTCATCAATATCCTTTTCTCAATGGTTAAATAAACAGCACCTTTCTGGGGTAAAGCGACTGGTATTTCTCGTGGGAGGGCCCTATGGTTTTTCAGCAGACATCTACAAGCTTTCGTTTCAAAAGATGAGTCTTTCTTCAATGACGTTTTCTCATCAGATGGTTCGCCTATTTTTTGTAGAACAGCTCTATCGCGCACACACTATTTTAAAAAATGAACCTTATCATCACCGCTAATGCAACTTGTTTTTGCCACCCATAACCTCAATAAATTAGAAGAAGTCCGACAACTTCTTCCTCCCAAAATTGAATTATTGAGTTTAGCCGATATTGGTTGTACTCAAGAAATTGCTGAAACGGGAAAGACTTTAGAAGAAAATGCCAAAATCAAAGCCCTCTATGTAAAACAAACTTATGGGTTAAATTGTTTCTCCGACGATTCTGGATTGGAAATCGACAGTTTAAATGGTGCTCCTGGTGTTTATTCTGCCCGCTATGCTGGGCCACAAAAGGACAATGAAGCAAATATTCAAAAAGTTTGGAGACAACTAGCTAACAGCAATAACAGAGCGGCACAATTCAGAACCGTTATTGCGGTTTGTATCGACCACAAAAGCTGGACCTGCGAAGGGCTAATTCGAGGACGGCTAATCGCTGAAAAAAGAGGTCAAAAAGGTTTTGGCTACGATCCGATCTTTATCCCCAAGGGTTATTCTCAAACTTTTGCTGAATTGGGAGAAGAGGTGAAAAATAGAATTAGTCATCGCGCGCGGGCTATGCAGTTGTTTTTGGAAAGTCTCACCAAATAACAAGGGTAATCGTTAGATAACCCACAAATTGGGGCGTTTATCCATTTATCTACCGTACCTTTGCCGCAATGACAACATTTCACGATTTAGGTCTTAATGACGCTTTACTACAAGCCATTGAAGACATGGGTTTCAAAACGCCATCAGAAGTTCAAGCAAAAACGATTCCACTCCTCCTTGAAAGGGAAACCGATGTGGTTTCACTTGCCCAAACAGGAACAGGTAAAACTGCTGCTTTTGGATTTCCTATGCTTCAAAAAATTGATCATAAAAGTAAAATTACGCAAGGGTTGATCCTCTCCCCTACACGGGAATTGTGTTTACAGATCACCCAAGAATTAAAGCATTATGCCAAACATCTAAAAGGGATAAACATTGTGGCCATCTATGGGGGTGCAAGCATTACCGAACAAGCCAGAAATGTAAAAAAAGGAGCGCAAATTTTAGTCGCTACTCCCGGACGCATGCAAGACATGATTCGGCGACGTTTAGTCGATCTGTCTCGTGTGGAGTATTGTGTTCTCGACGAAGCCGATGAGATGCTCAATATGGGGTTTTATGAAGACATCACTGCCATTCTTTCTCATACTCCAGACGATAAAAGCACATGGTTGTTTTCGGCAACCATGCCTAAAGAGGTGGCTATCATCGCTAAAAAATTCATGTATCAGCCAGAAGAGGTTACCGTGGGTTCAAAAAATGCGGGAACTAAAAACGTTTCCCACGAATATTATACAGTCAGCGGTCGCGATCGCTATCCAGCATTGAAACGTTTGGCCGATGCACATCCTGATATCTTTTCGGTGATCTTTTGTCGAACCAAACGCGATACCCAAAGGGTTGCAGAAAAACTGATTGAAGACGGCTATAATGCCGGAGCCTTGCATGGCGATTTGAGTCAAAATCAACGTGATATGGTCATGAAATCATTTCGCAACAAGCAGATTCAAATGTTAGTAGCCACTGATGTTGCTGCGCGAGGCATTGATGTGGACAACGTGACCCATGTAATCAATTATCAACTGCCTGACGAGATTGAAACCTACACCCACAGAAGTGGTCGAACTGGTCGAGCGGGAAATAAAGGAGTCTCTATGATTATTGTTACCCAAAGCGAAGCACGGAAAATAAGAACAATTGAAAAAATCATTCAAGCTGAAATAACGGCAAAAAAAATTCCTACGGGGATAGAAATTTGTGAGACGCAGCTTTACTCACTCGCACAAAAAATACATAAAACTCAGGTCAACGATGAAATCAACGATTATTTACCAAAGGTTGAAGAAGTCTTAGCCGACCTCAGCAAGGAAGAGCTAATCCAACGACTTGTCTCGGTTGAATTTGCTCGTTTTCACAATTACTACAAAGGAGCTAAAGATCTAAATTCTGCGCCTGGCAATAAAGGCGATGGACGAGAAAAAGTAAAACACAACAAAAAAGACAGCACGCGTTTCTTCATCAATATTGGTGAACGAGATGACTATAATTGGATGCATTTAAAAGATTTTTTAAAGGCCACACTATCACTAGATCAAGATGATATTTTTCATGTTGATGTGATGGATAGTTTTGCTTTTTTCAATACACCCAACCAGCACCGTGAAAAGGTTTTGGAAACCTTTACAGATTTTCAATTAGACGGACGATATATCAATGTAGAAGTTTCTGAAAAAGCACCAAGAGGTGGCGAAGGTGGTCGTGGTAAACGGAAAAAATTCTCTGGGGAACGCCGTTCAGATCGCAAAAAGTTCTTTCAAAACGATTCGGATACTGACTTTAAAAAGAAAAAGAAGAAGAAGCATAGCACAGGAAAAAAACCCTCTGGTTTTGGACGGCGAAATAGACGTTAAAAAAATGTTTATTCCCCTCGCAGTACCGAGACTCTATTTTTTCTTGTTATTTTTACACCAATGCGTGTTACTTCGTTTTCAACCATATTGTTAATCTTCTTTACAACCGCTCTTTTAGGACAGCAAAAAAGTGTGCTCCTCAAAGGGAAGGTTAAAAATGATAGTTCTGATGAATACATGAGCAGTGTGCACGTACTGAATCTCAATTCGGTTGAAGGTGTAATTACAAACACCAAAGGAGAATTTGAAATTGCTGTTCAAGCACAAGACACTCTTTACTTTTCATATCTTGGGTTTAAGCCGTTAAAAGTGCCTGTTAGCAATGATATGATAAAATTTGGTGTCCCCATTTTTCGTCTCACACAATTGTCATACGCCTTAGAAGAAGTTATTGTCCGCCCCTATCAATTAACCGGATACTTAGATATTGACGTTAAAAAGGTCCCTCTAAATCCAGCCGGACGATACAATATACCCGGGCTGCCACAATCGGGTTACGAAGCTGGAAATCGCAATCGCTCTTCGATCTCTAAAGCCATTGGAGCGCTTTTCAATCCTGCAGATTTTCTTTACAACCTATTTGGAAAGAATCCAAAACAAATGCGCAAGCTAAAGAAAATGAGAGATGACGATGCCATTAAAACCTTGCTGGGTACCAAATTTGATCGTGAAGTCTTAGTTCAACTTTTAGGGATTGAACGCTACAACTTAGAAGAGATTTTACGCAATTGCAATTACTCCAACACCTTTATCAAAGAAGCCAATGATCTTCAAATTCTAGAAGCCATTAGCGGTTGCTACGAGGAATACAAGATTCTCAAGTTGTAATTCATGGAAGGCTTAGAAAAACGCCTATTGCAACATTTCGGTTCGGCTGCCGATCGCGATAAAGGGGCGGCATTTATCAATAAAAACCCTCGTTTTTTTAATGAGCTCCTTGCGCTAGCCTGCAATACACAAGCTGACCGTCAACACATTGTTGCGGCTTGGATATTTGAAAAATACACTCTCCCCCGCTTGGCGATTCTCCATTCTGTATTGGCAGAGTTTATCAATGGAGTTAGTGTACAAACACACGAAAGCAAGCGACGCCCCATGATTAAACTACTCTACCACTACACACGAAAAAAAGAATATCGGGAAAAATTGTCTTCAACACATATCGACGCTATTGTGCAGCTGTGTTTTGACTATATGCTTTCGGCAAAAAAAGTCGCTGCCATCGCCTTTGCCATGAAAACCCTCCATTTTTTTCGTTCTCACCGCAAGTGGATAGATGAAGAGTTAAATGCTTATATCGAAATTCGACTACCAAACGCCAGCAATGGATTTAAATCTGTTGTCCGCCAAATTTCAAAAATTGATGTCTAGGATTCCTACAGAAGCCTTATCTTTGTGCTTTATTTTAGCCAATGAAACTCACTGCATTAAACGCAATTTCACCTATCGACGGTCGCTATCGAAGCAAGACAAAAGCACTGACCTCTTATTTTTCGGAAGAAGCATTGATCCAATATCGCGTTCGGGTCGAAATTGAATATTTTATTGCGCTTTGTGAGCTTCCACTTCCACAATTAGAAAACTTCAATCCTTCACTTTTTGAAGATTTACGCAGCATTTATCGTCATTTTACTGCAGAAGATGCTATTGAAATTAAAGAAATTGAAAAAACAACCAATCACGATGTCAAAGCCGTTGAATATTTCATCAAAAAAGAATTCGATCGCTTAGAAATTCAACATTTTAAAGAATTTATACATTTCGGATTGACCTCCCAAGACATCAATAACACTTCTATTCCTCTTTCTATTAAAGAAGCGGTAGAGAAAGTGTACCTTCCTAGCCTAGAAGATTTGCTTATGCAAATCAACAATTTAGCCGAATCCTACAAGGACATTCCAATGTTGGCACGGACACACGGACAACCTGCTTCACCTACACGATTGGGCAAAGAATTGATGGTGTTTGTTAATCGACTAGAACATCAGAAGAAAAGATTATTGACCATTCCTCATGCCGCAAAATTTGGTGGGGCAACAGGTAATTTTAATGCGCACGTGGTCGCCTACCCAAAGATTGATTGGAGGGACTTTGGAACGTCATTTGTAGAAAATCGTTTGGGGTTACATCACTCTTTCCCTACCACTCAAATTGAGCACTACGACTATTTTGCAGCACTATGTGATGCCTTAAAACGAATCAATACCATTGTCATTGATCTCAATCGCGATTTGTGGACCTATATTTCAATGGATTATTTCAAACAAAAAATCAAGGAAGGTGAAGTGGGGTCCTCAGCTATGCCACATAAAGTTAATCCGATAGATTTTGAAAATTCAGAAGGAAATCTAGGAATCGCTAACGCGCTTTTTACATATTTAAGCCAAAAACTTCCTGTTTCAAGATTGCAACGCGATTTGACCGACAGTACGGTGTTGCGCAATATTGGCGTTCCTTTCGGGCATTCTTTGATTGGTTTTCAATCGACCTTGAGAGGGCTTTCAAAACTCTTGTTGAATGAAGATAAAATTAGGCATGATCTAGAAGGCAATTGGGCCGTAGTGGCCGAAGCCATACAAACGATTTTAAGACGCGAAGGTTTTCCCAATCCTTATGAAGCGCTTAAAGGGTTAACCCGAACCAATGAAGCTATCAATCAAGAATCAATTCATCGGTTTATCGATCAATTAGAGATTGATAGTAAGATCAAAGCGGAGTTAAAAACCATCACCCCCTTCAACTATACAGGAATTTAGTCCTCCAACGCCTCTAGATAGTTTCCTCCTGGAATATCGACAAGTCGGGTTAAAGCACTCACTTGATTGAGCTTGATGTCGCCTTTAATTTCAAGTAAAACATAGTCTAAAGGCGTTGTCGTATTGAGTTCTATATTTTCTTGTTGATCTATAAAGTCTTGCAATCCTTTGACTAACATGACCAAGCGCTTCACGTTATCATTCTCTCCAAAAACAGCTCCAAACTGAACATTGACGCCCTTTTCAGTAATGTTTAATATTGAGGTCAAAGGTGATTCTGTCAATTCTTTTTGCACCCAGAGATCCATGCTTTTTACGATAGTACTGTTTTGTGTACTCATCACCCTAAACTGGGTTAAACTTTGAATCATCTCAATAAACTCTTGCGATTCGGGATCGGAAGTATTGAGCTTGAATTGACTGAGTATTTTAAACATTTGCGGACTGATGTTCAGATGGCTCACATCCGGATTTCCAGCATATTGATCGAAAACGGTTTGTGCATGGCTATTTAAACAACAACTCATGACTAGAAAGAGAAGAATTAATTTTTTCATCAGACCTATATCTCTGTTAAAATTAAATAGATTTTTAACTTAAAATCATATAAAAATTAAAAATCTTCAATTACATTGCATCATATACAGATACAAATAACAAATGAAGAAGACACTTTATATTTTTTGGTTTTGTACACTTTTCGTGAATTGTAATACTGAAGATCGTGACGATGCCGAACTCAATGTTGTTAGTGAAGATAGTAGTTCAGAAACTGAAATTAATAGTCTAGAAACTGAAATTAACGATTTTATCTGGGAAGGACTTAACACATGGTATTATTGGCAGCAGGACGTACCTGACTTGGCCGATAGCAAAACAGATGACGTCACATCTTACATCAATTTTTTAAATTCAAAACCAAATCCGGAGTCGTTTTTTGACGGTCTTTTACATGAGGATGATCGAATTAGATTTGGCGAGGGTCGTCGTTTCAGCTGGATCAGCGATGATTACCGAGAATTAGAAAATCAATTGTCAGGAATCTCTGCTTCTGATGGGATGAAGTTTATTTTGTATGCTCCCGCCAATACGAATAAGATTATTGGAGCAGTTAGATATGTGCTTCCAAATTCTAACGCTGCGGAAAAAGGGCTTATCCGTGGAGATCTATTCAACAGCATCAACGGGGTAGAAATGACTAGAGACAATTATTCCGTTCTCTTAGATGCTATTGGAAATGAATACTCGATTAGTCTAGTCAATTTCGACTCGGAAAACAATACGTTCACCCCGCGAAATATTGAAATTACGCTTGTAAAAGAAGAAAATTTCCAAGAAGTTCCCATACATAAAAACACGATCATCGAACACAATGGCCTTAAGGTTGGCTATCTGATGCTCAACAGATTTTTGAGCAGTGTTGATAGTGACAATGATGGGCAAGTAGATCGGAATTTTAACCAAGAAATGGTCGATACTTTTGCAGAAATTGAAGCTGAAAATATTGATGAAATGGTTCTTGATTTACGTTACAATGGTGGTGGCTCTGTCCTCAACGGTGTGTATCTTGCCAGTCTGTTAACTGGTCAGTTTACAGGAGAAGTATTTATCAAACAACTGTGGAATAATAAATTAAACGCCTATATAGACCGTGTCAATAATGATAACGATTCCACAAATGATTTAGATTTTAATGATTATTTCACCAATATTGCCCCCGATGGAAGTACATTTAATGGCTTAAATATCAGCCGCTTATATGTTTTAACCTCAAGACGAACAGCCTCAGCAAGCGAGATGGTTATCAACGGATTAGACCCCTACATAAGTGAAGTCGTTGTGATTGGTGAAGCAACCTATGGCAAAAATGTTGGTTCAATCACACTCAAGGACTACCTCGATAAGGGATCTACGCAAGATACCATCAACCCACGTCACTTTTATGCCATGCAGCCCATCGTTATAAAAGTCGCCAACGTAAATGATGAAGCTGAATATGTTGATGGCATCCCCCCCACTATTGAAAAGTTGGAGGATTTTGGCAATTATGGCATATTGGGCGATCCCGATGAACCAATGTTGTCCATCGCCTTATCACACATGACTGGAAGTCTTAAGGGGGACCACACCACTGGTAAAGATTATGCGATTCCATCTATTATTTTGCCCGAAGAAGAAAGCCTTCAACAGATGATTTATGATCGTCCAAATATGAAAATTAAGAAAATTCTCAACAAACGTAAATTGACAAAAAAGAACTAACGACTGCCCTCACCCTTTGCAAGCAGTAGGTCACAAAACCAAAATCCCATTGTTTTTTTGTCCTGATCAGCGTGATCTCCCTTTGGGGCTTTATATTCTTTATATACCTTTTCACCAATTGTGAACTGTATAGGGGTTTTAAATATGGGGCCTTCATAACAAAAGGTGTGAAATTCCCCATTTTCTCCACACGGATCAACATTGGGAGGCAAATCATCAATGAAATCGACATCAATATCTCTTCCAACAAAGGTTTCATCGAGCAACTCTGCCTTTACACAAACAACAATCGCTTTAAAACCAAGGGATATAAATTCTGAAATCAATTGTTTGGTGTCTTTTTTCCACAGCGGAAAATGAGCGGATATACCAAGTGGCTTGAGTTGTTCTTCTCTGTATTTTCGAAGATCTTCTAGAAAGATATCCCCAAACCCACAGCTGGTATAACCGTCTGTTTTGAATTGGTTAACTGCCTTGCGCATCAACTGATTGTATTGGTCCATCGTGGGTTCCTTTGGAAGTTCTATGGTGGTTAAACGCAAATCTATGGCGTCCGCTTGAGCTTCTAGCAATTCGCGCCTTAACCCATGCATGGATACACGATCGTAATGTGAATTGATGGATGTAAGGAGGTGATCAATTTGATATTTTCCTTCGTTTTGGAGGTGATATAATGCCAATGAAGCATCTTTACCAGAACTCCAATTGAAATACATTTTTAAAGGTTTATTCATCGTTTAAATAAAAACCATGACTTGGTCACATTCCCATTCACCCTATATATGTGTTAAGGGGAAAGCAGAAAGAAACCAAGTCATTAGTGGCTATGTATTTAATTTAAAAATTGACATTTAAACCGACACGAAAGTTACGGCCAAGAGTAGAGTAATTTAGTATTTCCTCATAATCTGTGTCCAACAGATTGTTCACCCATACAAATATATTTAGCGATTGACCGATTCGTTTGGTGTAACTGAGGTCCAATAAACTATAGGATTTAAGTAGGCTAGTGTCTATTGCCTGTCGATCGCCTCGATAGTTAACTACGGCTGCAAGTGAACTGGTTGGATTGACGGTGTATCCCAATTGTAGATTTGCACTATGCTTGGGTATTCGCATGATTGTTCCCGACTTCAATTCTGTAAACGTATAATTTAGGCGCACATTCAGTGCCTCACTAAGGCGATTACTATAGTGAAATTCTACTCCTCGGAAAACAATCCCATCTGGAGAATTTGCATAGGTTGACGTAGAGGAATCGTATACAACTTTGCTATCCTCATCTCGCTGAAAAACAACTAGCGAAGCATTTGCCTTTCCATCTGCCCATTCGGTTCCCAATTCTAGCGACTGACTTTCTTCAGGGTTCAGGCTTGCGTTGCCATACACTGGGGCATAGAGCTGGAATAAAGTGGGCGCCTTAAAGGCTGAATTGATACTCCCAAAAAACTTTATTTTAGATAACTCACTCAACGATAGGGAGTACGAGGGGTTTACCGTATACGTGAAATGACTGCCATAGGTTTGATGATCATTGATACGGACGCCTATATTTGTATTGAATCCATTGGAAAGATAGACCATATTGGCAAATAGATCTTTTTGATTGATCACCGAAAAATCATCGTACTGTTCTTCCTGAAAGAACAATCCTTGAACCGAATACAAAGATTCCGAGAGGTTCCACTTGTGGACAAGCTCTACAGTTCTATTGACCGCCTCACTTTCAGACGGAAAATTACTGCGGTATTCACGTTGAGTCGTTTGCTGACCAGCTTGAAGATCAACGCTACCTTTGTCATACTGATAGGTTGATTTTAGCGTAAGAGATTCAAGGAAACTAAAGAATTGAAAATCGGCATCTTCAATTGGAAACCCATTGTCATAATCACTTTTAATTTGTGCCTTGTTGGCCAGTAGTTGAACATCAAACTTTTCGTCTTTATAGCCTAGTTTTGCATTGATGTTGTAGCGAAAAAAAGGATCGGTTTCTATCCCATTTCTGGCAGCGCTCATACCATCAATTGATAAAACAGAATACCCCAACTTATAGTTAAACCGATTACTTATACCGCTATAATTCAGATGATTGGAGAAATAACTCAAGCTGTTGAGTTTTTGATTTGCCGCTTGTTCGGTACCCGTGGCCAGTCCTACATTGAGTTCATTTTTTTGGGTGTTGGCCCGCGTAGTGATTTGAATGACTCCTGCAGTGGCTGCGCTTCCATAAAGTGTACTTGCAGCCCCTTTTAGAATCTCAATCGATTCTACTTCTTCTAAATTCAAAAAGTTCAAATCAAAATCACTTCCGATACGAGATGGGTCTGAAACACGGACACCATCTACCATAATTAAAACTTGATTGTTGCTGCTTCCACGTATGGCTGTACGTAAATTATGACCCGTTCTAGAGCGACTTCCAATAATGTTCATTCCGCCATAACTGGCCAAAAGTTCACTTAGGTTTCGACCGCGAAAAGACTCAATTTGCTTGCGGTTAATTTGAATTACTGTTTTTCCAGATTGCGATCGTTTCACTGGTAAGCGTGTGTCTGAAAGAACGATTTCGTTCAAATAGTTGATTGACGTCGATAGGGTATCGACGAGTTGATTGTTTTTTGCGTTGAGGATTGTGCAGCATAGCACAGCTACAACGACACCATAGGGCATTGTTTTCATGGTAAATTAATTTTATGGGATACTACATCCAAACGAGCAAGTCAACCTCTTTATCCCCGAAGAAGTGATTCACTATGAATAGGCAGGTCTCCTGGCTTGCGTTTTTCTAATCACCTTCCCGAAAAAAAATCAGTGGTATTGAGTTTTTAGAAAACATCCGTTAGTGGACTAAGCTTACAGTTGCGGGTACAGCATTGGCTTTTAACCAATTTCCCTTTTCATCTTGCATAGCAAGAACCTGTTCATGGGGTAAAACTACAAAAGAAATTAGAGATTATGCGATTTTGAAATAGGTATTTTTTATCCTCGAAAAGGCGTAAAAAATAACCCCTGTATAAACTAAATCTCCAGCTAGAGTATTGACATAAAATGGGATAGCCAATGTAAAACAAGCGAGAAGTCCCTCAAGTGTAAGAGGGTAATACAACAACCAAACGCCAAAATTGGATACAACAAAAAATATAATTGAAGAGAAAAATACGGTGTGCAATTTTATTTTTTTACTGTAAAGGCCTAAACTAGAAATCAAAACAAATGAGAAATAAACAAATAAATTAATCCAACTTAGTCCTAAGATAAGATCTGTAAAGAAAAGGCATAAAAGCGGAAAAATAAAAGCGATCCATTTAGACTTGAACTTAGTCACAGCAAAAAGTGCTATTCCCGTTATGGGAGCAAAATTAGGAGGATGTGGCAATAGTCTTGAAGCAACAGCCAAGACGATTAAACTGATGATGAGCATCGTTTCTTTCTTTACATCTTTCATGGGTCTATACTTTTTTTATAAAAGTAAGTATTTTTTGATTACTTGGTCAAATACATTTTTCTACGGGAGTAGAGATTGTAAAAATCATCATCTTTAAGAGAATCTATAAACAAAATGCTTTCACCTGTGCTTTTCATCTCAGGCCCCAGTTGCTTGTTCACATTTGGAAACTTGTTGAATGAAAAAACAGGTTGCTTTATCGCATAGCCTTCCAAGTGGGGTTTAAAATCAAAGTCTGTGACCTTTTTTGCACCGAGCATGACCTTTGTCGCATAATTGACATAAGGTTCCTTATAGGCTTTAGCAATAAAAGGAACAGTTCTAGACGCACGAGGATTGGCTTCGATGATAAAAACCTTATCGTTCTTTACTGCAAACTGTATATTGATTAGACCGACCGTATTTAGCGCTTTGGCGATCTTAATCGTATGGTCTTTTATTTGTTGCAAGACATATTCACCCAAATTAAAGACAGGTAGTGTCGCATTTGAATCTCCGGAATGAATTCCGCAAGGTTCAATGTGTTCCATTATCCCAATGATATAAACGTTTTCACCATCGCATATGGCATCTGCTTCTGCTTCAATAGCGCCATCCAAATAGTGATCTAACAAGAGTTTATTGTTTGGAATTTTTCGTAATAAATCGACCACATGCTGTTCTAATTCTTCTTTATTAATGACAATTTTCATGCCTTGACCCCCAAGTACATATGAAGGACGAACCAGAATGGGAAAGTCTAATTGGTCGGCTAAGGCTAGGGCCTGGTCAGCATTTTCAGCTACACCAAATTCAGGATAAGGAATATTGTTGTCCTTAAGAAGGGTGGAAAAATTCCCACGGTCCTCAGCCAAGTCAAGAGATTCGAAACTGGTGCCAATAATTTTTATCCCATAACGATCAAGTTTTTCAGCCAGCTTAAGAGCCGTTTGCCCTCCAAGTTGCACAATGACACCCTCTGGTTTTTCGTGCTGAATAATGTCGTAAATGTGTTCCCAAAAAACAGGTTCAAAATAAAGCTTATCTGCAATGTCAAAATCGGTTGAAACCGTTTCTGGATTACAGTTAATCATAATGGTCTCATAACCACATTCGGAGGCCGCTAAAACGCCATGAACACAACAGTAATCAAATTCAATTCCTTGTCCGATACGGTTAGGACCGGACCCTAAAACGATGATTTTCTTTTTATTACTTACGGCACTTTCGTTATCACTGTAAGGGGCGCTGTCTGCTGTTTGCATCTGAGCTTCAAAAGTAGAATAGTAGTAGGGTGTTTTGGCGGAAAATTCGGCGGCACAAGTGTCCACAAGTTTATAGACCCTCTGAATTCCTTTTTCCTTGCGAAGCTTATACACTTCACTTTCTAAGCACCCAAGCATATGTGCGATTTGTCGATCGGCAAAGCCCTTTTGTTTTGCCTCTAGGAGCAAATCGTTGTCTAAAGTAGAAACCTCATATTGACCAATTTCTTTTTCAAGAATGTGAAGTTCCTCGAATTGGCGTAAAAACCACAGATCTATTTTTGTGATTTCATGGATTCGGCTAAGTGGAATACCCATTTGAATAGCGTCATAAAGTACAAAAACACGATCCCAACTTGCAAAGGTGAGTTTATTGATGATGGTGTCGTAATCGGTATATCCTTTGCCATCGGCTCCTAGTCCATTGCGTTTGATTTCAAGAGATTGAGTGGCTTTGTGGAGGGCTTCTTGGAAAGAACGCCCAATTCCCATGACCTCTCCAACAGATTTCATTTGTAAACCAAGGGTGCGGTCGGAGCCTTCAAATTTATCAAAATTCCAACGTGGAATTTTCACAATCACATAGTCAACCGTAGGCTCAAAAAGCGCAGAAGTAGACTGGGTGATTTGGTTGTCAAGTTCGTCGAGTGAATAACCAATAGCAAGCTTGGCGGCAATTTTGGCAATGGGATATCCCGATGCTTTAGAGGCTAATGCGGAAGAGCGTGAAACCCTGGGGTTAATTTCAATCGCTATAATGTCTTCTTTTTCGTCTGGACTAACGGCGAACTGAACATTACATCCGCCTGCAAAATCGCCAATACTCCGCATCATTTTGATGGCCATGTCGCGCATGCGCTGGTAAGTTGAATCGGAAAGGGTCATTGCTGGCGCAACTGTTATGGAGTCGCCGGTATGAATACCCATTGGGTCCATATTTTCAATTGTACAGATAATAACGACATTGTCATTTTTATCGCGCAATAATTCTAGTTCATATTCTTTCCATCCAAGAAGGGCTTTATCGATAAGGACCTCGTGAATTGGAGAGGCTTCTAACCCACGGGTAAGAAGTTCATCAAAATCTTCCGCCCTATGGACAAAAGAAGCACCAGTCCCACCTAGGGTAAAAGACGGTCTAATTACTAAAGGAAAACCAAACCTTTGGGCTATTTCTTTTCCTTTTAGAAAAGAGGTGGCTGTATCGGCTGGGGCCACAGGAATATCAATTGTTTGGAGGAGTTCTTTAAATTTTTGCCGATCCTCTGTGATGTTAATGGCATCGATATCTACACCAATAATTTCAACATCAAAATCTTCCCAAACTCCTTTTTCATCCGCTTCAATACACAAGTTCAAAGCTGTTTGACCACCCATAGTGGGTAGGACAGCATCAATATCTTGATGTTCCTTCAAAATATGAATCAATGACTTTGTCGTCAACGGCTTAAGATACACATGATCTGCCATAGAGGGATCGGTCATGATGGTCGCCGGATTGGAGTTAATCAAAACGGTTTCTATTCCGTCTTCCCTTAGCGAACGCAACGCTTGTGTTCCAGAATAATCAAATTCACACGCCTGGCCAATGATAATTGGACCTGACCCGATGATGAGTATTTTGCTGAGATTTTCTTTCTTTGGCATATGGTTGTAGTGTCTAAAATAAATATAAAAAAAAAGTGTTACTTACGAATAAGTAACACTCTATTTTGATGATTATAAATCATTATTTTTTATGTCTTGGTTCAGAGGAAACTGAGATTTTCTTTCTTCCTTTTGCTCTTCGGCTAGCTAAGACTTTTCTACCATTAGCAGACGCCATACGCTCTCTGAAACCATGTTTGTTTCTTCTTTTTCTCTTCGAGGGTTGAAATGTTCTTTTCATAATAGCTTTGAATAGATAAAAAGCAATTTAAGCCGCTTTTTTTATCGAGGGCAAATATACGATAACTTTTATTGTAGACAAATAGAAACAAAAAATTGTTCCGATTGTTTTTACTATTTTAGCATCAAAATTTATCCATGTTCCCTAAGGTCATTAAACTCATTTTAGCTGCTGCCAGTTTTGGCTATGCCATTTATCAATTTATAGAAAGTTATATCGGTAACGGAATCTTTCTTATCCTCCTCTCGGGCCTATTTATTTTGCTCTATTTTAAAAACGAAATCATCTTTTTAGCTTTTCTACGTTTGCGTAAACAAGACTTTTCTGGAACACTTGTATGGCTAAATCGCATTAGTAATCCTCAAGCGAATCTTGTAACAAAGCAACAAGGCTACTTCCACTATCTTCACGGCGTCATCGAATCGCAAACAAATTTGACAAAAGCCGAAAAATCGTTTCGGAAGGCCCTTTCACTTGGCTTGTCGATGAGTACCGACGAGGCCATGGCTAAACTTAGCTTGGCGGGCATCCTGATGCAAAAAAGAAGAAAGCGGGAGGCCTCTACTCTACTTAGTGAGGCGAAAAAAGCAGATACGCACAATGTATTGAGTGAACAAATTAAACTCATGCAACAACAGATGAAAAAAATCTAAGGCCCCTCCAATACAGGCAGGGCAATGTGGTATAATTTCCGAGATTTATTGTTCAAATGATTTTCCAGTAGCCAAGGATTGTACAGCTTCATCGTTTTGTAATTAATTCCCATCTGTTTTGAGAAACGCGCAATATTAGTGATGGCTGTATCGACTTTAACAGTCCGAAAGACAAGGGGACGGTACTTTTGAAAATCATCGACAAAGAACCCGTAGCGCTCAGGATGAGAAACAATTTCTTTGACCGCCATGATACGAAAAAGATAACGTTTGGTCTCGGTCCCCAATAAGAGGTCGGCATATTGATCGGCCTGTTGTGTTTGTAATATTCTCTTTATTCCTGAAACCCCGCGATTGTAGGATGCTGCAGCCAATGTCCAAGAACCCAGTTTTTCTTTTGCCTTTTTCAGGTAAGCACAGGCGACACGTGTCGACAATTCAAGATGGTAACGCTCATCGACATTCGCGTTAACTTCAAGCCCATATTCTCTTCCTGTTGTCCGCATAATTTGCCAAAACCCTTTAGCACCCTTAGGAGAAACAAGGTTTTCTAAACCACTTTCAATTAGAGCAAGGTATTTAAAATCATCTGGCACACCTTCTTCCGCCAATATTTTTTCGATTATAGGAAAATACTTATGAGCTCTTTTAATCATTAAAACCGTGTTAGATTGCCAATACGTATTGACCAAAAGTTCTTTGTCCATACGCTCTCTGAGGTCTGGCTCATCTAACGGCATAACCTCATGCGCAAAACTAACCTCATCCGGAATATGAAGGGCGTGAATCTTGTAATTAGATGGATAATCGGAGGTGACAAAAACGTGTGAAGGTTGAGTTTTGAACGATATAATTGCTATCGCCATAAGGCAGATCGTTAAAAGGAGATAATAGTAGTGAGATTTCATTGGGGTAAGATATTAATGATTAGTAATAATGTTTGGTAAATTTTTATTAAACCACTTGTGATGTGTCAAAATCATAGCATGTGTTGCATTTTCAATGGAATAAAAGTTAACCCTTTTATCAATATTTTTTATGGGAAAAACACTGTCTTTATCGCCATGAATATGAATAATATCGGAATCTGGTTCAGACTGATCCCAATTTACAATGGCGTTGATAGACCAATCCAGATAAGCAGGATCGCGCTCAGAAAGGTACTTTTGATAAGCCTCAACCTTTGATTTTATCGACGGGCCAAAAACAAAAAGACACAAACTCTCTAAATTTTTTATCCACTGAGTGGGCAGCAACTTGTGCGCTCCTGTTGTTTTGGCAATCTTCATAGAATTGGACAGTTCTTTGTTAGACTTAGCACTCGATACCACAATGACTTTGTGAACCGGAATGTGTTTTGCAATTTCTTGCACGAGAATTCCTCCAAAAGAGACTCCTAGTAACACGGGGTTGGGATCGCTTATCCTTTTACTCATCCTCAAAGCATAGTGCGAAAGCGTTTCTCCAGCTAAAGGAGGCATCCAAGATAGTGGTATCAGTTCAAATTTTTCTGGGAGACGAATAAATTCGAAAATTTTAGGGCTCGCAGCCATACCAGGCATCAGATAAACAGGGGTTTTTAATCTACTTCTCACGCTCAAGGTTAATAAATTGTTATCAAGTAACTAAAATTTAGTATCTTTGTATTCCATTGTCTTAAAAAAATATCTCTCAAATTAGTATTTTTTTGATGATTATTAAAAAAGCGTAAAGCTTCTAAACAAAATTCTTCACTCAATGAGTAAACTCGTCCTTGAAAACAATGATTTTTTACGTCAATTCGAGGTTATGGTTAACGACACCATGGCGCGTATTGAATATGCAGAACAAGAACGCAAAATTTTCTTAACAAAGCTGATTGTTCCTGAGACCATCGCCTCCCTCGAATTTAAAGATGAATTCATCAAATTAGTTCTAGATCATGTCGCTGAAAGAAATCTAAAAGTCGTACCTACGAGTCCAGAAATAGCTGGATTTCTCAGAAAAAACAAACGGTATAAAGAGCTCTTACCGGTGGGTATAAAACTCTAATCTTCCGGCCTTACAAAACCCTCTTCGTCGATTCTTTTTAAATGAACCGTCTCTAGTGTATTGATCCATTTCGGATCCCAAACTTTGCGCAATTTGACATAGTTGGAGGTGAAACCGTGGATGTACCCTTTTTTATTTTCGCCTTCCCACAGCACGCGTTGATTTGTTCCCAGTTGGGACTGATAAAACGCATGGCGCTTTTTTACCGATAGACCGCGAAGGAGTTTAGATCGTTTATTTCTAACAGACATGGGGACCACGCCCTCAAAATGAACAGCTTCAGTATTGGGACGCTCAGAATAAGTGAACACATGAAGGTATGCAATATCCAAATCAGCTAAAAAACGATAGGTCTTTAAAAATTCGTCCTCAGTTTCGCCCGGAAAACCCACAATAACATCCACTCCTATACACGCCTCGGGCATCATGCGTTTAATTTGACTAACGCGATCAGCATAGAGAGCTGATAAGTACCGGCGGCGCATTTTTTTAAGCACCACATCGCTTCCACTTTGAAGTGGAACATGAAAATGCGGCACAAAACGATCACTATTTCCAACAAAGGCGATGATCTCATTTTTTAATAGATTAGGTTCAATAGAAGAAATTCTTATACGTTCAATTCCTTTTACCCGATCCAAGGCTTTGATTAAATCTAAAAAAGTGGCGTTGTGTTGTTTTAAGCCGTATTCACCTTTTCCAAAATCACCAATATTGACGCCGGTAAGGACGATCTCTTTAATTGATTGTGCGGCAATTTCAGTCGCTTTAGAAACTACACTCGTCACCGTATCTGAACGTGAAATTCCGCGGGCCTTTGGAATAGTACAGTAGGAGCATTTGTAATCGCAACCATCTTGCACTTTTAAAAATGCACGGGTCCTATCGCCGATAGAAAAACTGCTTTGATAATCCTCGACTGTCTCTATTTCACAGGCATGTATTTCAGAGTTTACACGCTTGTTGATGTCATCTAAGTATTGAGTCAACTTAAATTTTTCAGAGGCCCCAAGAACTAAATCTACACCATCTACAGCCGCAAGTGCTTCTGGCTGGAGTTGGGCATAACAGCCAATAGCCGCTACAAAGGCTTCACTGTTTTGTCGCATGACTTTTGAAACAAGTGATTTAAAACGTTTATCTGCATTTTCAGTCACCGAACAGGTGTTAATAATGTAAACATCTGCGGTTTGGTCAAAATCAACACGTTGATAATGACTGGAAGAAAAGCCTTTGGCTATTTCTGCTGTCTCAGAAAAGTTTAATTTACACCCCAGTGTATGAAAAGCCACCCGGGTTAGGGCTGCTGATGACTGCTTTTTTTGTGTTAATGTGGTCTGCAAGACTGATTTAAATAGCTTAATTTTGTTGCAAAGATACAATTTTGAACCGCATTTTTAGTCCGATTCTTTCTCTCTCAATACTAGCGATGGTATTTCTGGTTTTTGGCGCCAGTTGTGCGTCCAAAATTGACATTGATCAAACTTCCGTTTTTCGCTACAACGAATTTAGAAATATCACTTCGCTAGATCCTGCCTTTGCGAGAAATCCACAAAACATTTGGCCAATTCAGCAAGTTTTCAATGGTTTGGTACAACTCGACAACGATCTGAATGTTATCCCAGAAATTGCAAAGCAGTGGTCAATTGACTCCTTAGGCACCACCTATACCTTTCATCTGAGATCTGATGTTTATTTTCATCCTGCAGTTCACTTTGGAGCAAAACAAACGCGACCCGTTGTCGCTTCGGATTTTGTTTACAGTTTTGATCGACTTTTAGACAAGAACATTGGTTCGCCAGGAGGATGGGTTTTGCAGCAAGTTGATCATTATAACGCAGTCAACGACAGCGTCTTCCAAATTAAATTAAAACAAGCTTTCCCCGCCTTTATTGGGTTACTCAGTATGCGCTATTGCGCGGTTGTGCCTCGTGAAGTTCTCGAGGACAACAATCATGATTTTAGAAAACATCCTATCGGTACTGGCCCATTTCTATTCAAGACATGGGAAGAAGATGTCAAATTGGTTTTGCGCCGAAACCCCTCCTATTTTGAGCGAGATGATACAGGCAAACAACTCCCCCATTTAGAAGCCATTGCCATTAGCTTTCTTCCAGACATACAAAGTGAATTTATGCAATTCACACAGGGGAAATTTGATTTTCTCAATTCACTTGATCCCTCATACAAAGACGAGCTTTTAACCCCCGACGGATTTTTACAATCGAAATACAAAGAGAAACTAAACGTCCAGCGGGGACCTTACCTCAACACAGAATATATCGGGCTTTATTTGGAAAGTAAAAATCCGGCCATCCATTCGAAAGAAATTAGGAAAGCCATAAACATTGGCTTCGACCGAAATAAAATGATTCATTATTTGAGAAATACAATAGGGTTTCCTGCTGACAAGGGATTCATCCCGAAAGGACTCGTTGGGCACAGCAGTACGACTTTGAATCAGTATCAACCCGATGTAGCAAGGGCACTTGTGAGCACCTACATAGAGCGTCAACAAGAGATTCCGCAAATTCGATTGGCCACCGACATCAACTATCTTGATATTTGTGAATATTTACAACGCGAACTTGAAAAAATAGGACTTAAAATTATTATTGAATTGATGCCAACCTCGACATTGCGACAAGCCAAATCGGCAGGAAAGCTAGAGGCCTTTCGCGCAAGTTGGATTGCCGACTATCCTGATGCGGAGAATTATCTTTCGCTTTTTTATTCTCAAAATTTTTCACCAAAAGGCCCCAACTACACGCATTTTAAAAATGACCTCTTTGATACGCTCTATCGGCGTTCCATGGTAAAGAAATCGTTGGTAGAGAGGGGGCAACTTTATCAAAAAATGGATGAAATCATCATGGAGAATAATCCTGTTATACCGCTTTATTACGACGAAGCCATCCGATTTATTCAGAATGATATTGTGGGCTTAGAAATGAATCCTCTCAATCTACTTGTTCTCAAAAAAGTTAGGAAAATAAAGCATTAAGCCTTACGCCATTGAGAAGAAATTTCAAATACCTGAGCTAAAATCGCTTGGTCGATTTCGCTTAATACGACCTGTTTTCTCTCCATCATCGCTTGAGCGCTTTCAAGAGCTTTGTCAAAGGTGAATGTCGATAAGCCCTGAGCGCCTCCATAGCTAAAGCTAGGAATAAAGTTTCGTGGGAAACCTACACCAAACAAATTCGCACTGACCCCAACAACCGTAGCCGTATTAAAGGTGGTGTGAATACTGCATCGTGAGTAGTCCCCCATCAAAAGACCACAAAATTGAAGTTCTGTTTTTAGAAAACTTTCCTTTTTGTAATTCCAAAGACGGATTTTAGCATAATTATTTTTGAGATTTGAAGCATCGGTTGCTGCGCCAATATTACACCATTCGCCCACAACTGCATTACCTAAAAAGCCATCGTGTCCTTTGTTTGAAAAGCCAAACATGACCACATTATTCAATTCCCCTCCAACTTTTGAAAAGGGACCAAGGGTCGTTCCACCATAAATTTTTGTACCCATTTTCACAATACTATTGTCGCCTATGGCAAGATTACCTCGAAGCATACTGCCTTCCATTACAACAGCTTGTTTTCCAATGTAAATTGAACCGTTACTGGCGTTTAAGATTGAGCACTCAACGGAAGCTCCTTCTTCTATAAATACGTTTTCTCGACCAATCACCTGATTTGACTTTGAAATAGGTGCACTTGTGCGCCCCTTAGTCAAACGGATAAAATCGTCTTCCAAAACAAGGGCGTTTAATAAAAATAAATCCGAAGCTTGTTTTAGATGAAGAAGTGGAGGTGTCCATTTGATTTGCTCATATCCCTCAAGGGTTGAGGGGGGGGTGCCAGTCAAGGAAACACAAGCCACTAGTTGTGCATTATAGATCAATGCCTCATTTTCTTTTAAGGCTAAAATCTGATTGGCCAGAACATGAGTTGGCATAAAACAAGGGTTGATGAAGAGGATCTTTTCAGCGCTTTGATGTGGGAATTTTTTTTGCAAATAATCTTGGGTAAAAACACCACATTTTTGAGACAAGGCTGCTTCCCATTTATCTATCAATCGATCAATTCCAAGGCGTATGTGAGCCACTGGTCTGATATAGGTAAAAGGAAGCAAGTCCGCTCGTTCTGGTCCATCAAAAAGGAGAGTAATCATGGAATTGGTCTATTTTAAATATCGCTATAAACACAAAACTAGGCATAAAATAGCTAAGCAACGCATGGATAAAAAAAAACTGCCCCGAAGGACAGTTTTAAAATATGATTCAGTTCAATTTTATTTTTTGAACTTAGCGTACTTGTTTTTGAATTTATCAATTCGACCTGCAGTATCCACCAATTTGGTTTTTCCAGTGTAGAATGGATGTGATGTCCTAGAAATTTCTAGTTTGACAAGCGGATACTCAGTTCCATCAATGTCAATCGTCTCTTTTGCATTGACGGTTGATTTAGTGATAAATACATCTTCATTAGACATATCTTTAAAGGCCACTAGTCTATAGTTGTCAGGATGAATGTCGGCTTTCATAATATTATTGTTTTAAAACGACTGCAAATGTAATTGTTTTTTCTAACTTTATAAAATAGAAACCCATTAATATTGAAATTTTAAACAACATGAATCCATCTTCACTTACACCCAAAGCTACAATTTTACAATACGGCACCCTTCTTGGCGGAATCTCAGTCGTATTTGGTCTAATGATTTACTTCTTAGACATGCATTACACTCAAGAGAGTGCCGTTGGTTATGTCAGCATTGCCATTACCGTTGGAGTCATAGCTCTAGCCCAATATAATTTTAGAAAAGAAAATGAGGGGTATCTATCTCTTGGTGAAGGACTAAAAATTGGTGTTGGAATCGCTTTAATCAGTGGTATCATTGGAAGCCTTTATCAGGTTGTGTTGGTAACTGTTATTGATCCTGAAACCATTGCGAAAATGTTAGAAATTGCCTCAGATAAAATCATGGACAGCTACCCTGAAATGCAACAAGAGCAACTGGATCAAACAATAGCGATGCAAAAAAAGTTTATGACCCCAGGAATGATGTTTGCGTTTGGAATCATTGGAAGTCTCTTTATAGGATTTGTTGTCGCGTTGATTAGCGGATTAATCCTTAAGCGCAACCGCCCAGAATAAAGGCCTTTTTTGTAAGTTTGTAGGCGCAAAAGACTATGGACTTATCAATTATCATCCCTTTACTGAATGAAGAAGAATCTCTGCCCGAGCTCCATGGATGGATAACGCACGCAGTAGATTCGCTTTCACTGGATTACGAAATCATTTTTATTGATGATGGAAGCAGTGATGCTTCTTGGGACACCATCAAGCAATTGCGGTCGGAAGATCGCCGCATCTGCGGCATTCGATTCTCACGGAATTTTGGCAAATCGCAGGCCTTACATGCAGGTTTTGACAAGGCCAAAGGAAAAGTGGTCTTTACAATGGATGCCGATTTACAAGACAGCCCCGACGAAATCCCCGTAATGTATCGACGCTTAATCGATGAAAACCTAGATATTCTCTCCGGATGGAAAAAGAAACGTTACGATTCAATTCTTTTTAAAAACATCCCGTCAAAACTCTTTAATTGGGCCGCTCGAAAAAGCTCTGGTATCGTACTCCACGACTTTAACTGTGGTTTAAAGGCTTACCGCAAGGAAGTGATTAAAACCGTTCACGTTTATGGTGAAATGCACCGCTACATCCCTGTATTAGCGGCACACGAAGGATTTACACGTATCACTGAACAGGTTGTCCAGCATCAGGCTCGAAAGTATGGGACCACTAAGTTTGGCCTAAGTCGCTTTATCAATGGCTTTTTAGACCTGATAACTCTGCGCTTTTTACATAAATTTGGAAAACGTCCAATGCACTTTTTTGGTTTATGGGGAACTTTTATGTTTATGGTTGGTTTTGGCTTTGCCCTCTACCTTGGCATAGATAAACTCTACCTAGCTCCCGATGGACGATTGATTGCCCAAAGGCCAGAATTTTATATCGCCCTTACGACCATGATTTTAGGAAGTCAATTTTTTGTTGCTGGTTTCTTAGGAGAATTATTGATTGGCCAGCAAAAAAAGAATTTACGCTATACTATATCGGAACAATTAACTTTAGACTATGACGACTGAAAAACGTATTGAACAATGGACCACTTCACCTTTCGATACTGAGACAATAACAGCTGTAAAGGCCTTAGCAAATCAACCCACAGAGCTGGAAGATGCCTTTTATAAAGAAGCCGAATTTGGTACGGGAGGAATCAGAGGCATTATGGGGGTAGGAACAAACCGTATCAACCGATATACACTTGGGAAGGCCACCCAAGGGTTGGCCAATTATCTCAAGACAACCCAAGAGGCACAAAATATCAAAGTTGTTATTGCCTACGACTGCAGAAACAACAGCAAAGCATTTGCCCAAATAGTTGCTCAAGTCCTCTCCGCCAACAATATAACCACCTATTTGTTTTCCGATCTTCGGCCGACCCCACTGCTTTCGTTTGCCGTACGCCATCTTAAAGCCGATAGTGGTATTGTCCTTACAGCCTCTCATAACCCCCCTGAATACAATGGATTTAAAGTCTACAACCAGCATGGGGGGCAAATTGTCCCTCCAGAAGACACTAAAATCATCGCTGCCATAGAGGCCTTAGAATTTAGCGACATCAATTGGGAGGGTAAAAAAGAATTAATCTTACACATCGATCAAGAGGTAGACGACGCTTATGCTTCCACAATCGTTGAAAAAAGCTTGCTCAACCCCACAGAACGAAAAAACAATTCGATCGTTTTGACCTCTCTACACGGAACCGCCATTGTTAACCTCCCTCCTGTTTTAAAAATGGCAGGATATAATCAGGTACACATCGTTGAAGAACAAGCCAAACCTGATGGCAATTTCTCTACGGTCAATTCACCAAACCCTGAAGAAAAAGAAGCCTTTACCCTTGCCCTACAAAAAGCAAAGGCCATGGATGCCGATATTATTCTAGGCACCGATCCCGATGCCGATCGCTTAGGCATAGGCGTCAAAGATGATAAGGGCCAGTGGATCTTACTCAATGGAAATCAAATGATGATGGCCTTGACGCGTTTTGTCCTTGAATATTCTGCGCTTCCAGAAAATGCTTTTATTGCTTCTACTATCGTCTCTACCCCAATGATGGACACATTAGCCCAAAATTTTGGTGTAGAATGTAAACTTGGACTAACGGGATTCAAGTGGATTGGGAAAATGATTCAAGACTACCCCGATCAAACCTTCTTATGTGGTGGTGAAGAAAGCTACGGGTTTTTGATTGGAGATGACGTTCGTGACAAAGATGCCATTAGCGCTGCTCTCCTTGCCTGCGACTTACAAGCCTCTCTAGCAGCAAAGGGAAGTTCTCTCTACAGCTACCTCATTGAAACCTATCAGCGCTATGGGTGTTATCACGAAGAACTTGTCTCCATTACAAAAAAAGGCAAAAAAGGGTCGGAAGAGATTGAGGAAATGATGTGCAATTTTAGAGCAGATACACCCACCAGTATCGCTGGAAAAAAAGTCTTAGCCCTAGATGACTTCGAATCGGGCTATTCAACTTCAGCACAGGGAGAACGTGCTAAACTAAATTTTCCAAAAGCAAATGTTTTGCGCTTTCTTTTAGAAGATGGTTGGCGTGTCGCCATTCGACCAAGTGGTACAGAACCGAAAATTAAATATTACTTTAGTGTAAACTGCCCTTTGGAAAAAGTAGAAGACTATCCAAAAATTAATCAATTTCTCAAAAGCCAGTGTCAACAACTCATTCAAGCATTTACTTAATAGATGACCTATTTTAAAAAAATATTCTCCTACGCAAAACCCTATCGGTGGTATATTGGACTTAATATTTTTTTCAATATTTTCTATGCCTTCTTCAGTGCGGTGTCGTTTATCGCCATGATTCCTATGCTGAATGTTCTTTTTGGGAAAACCCCTCAAATAGACACAAAACCAGCCTATAAGGGCATGGCCACTATGAGCGACTATCTGATGGATCGAATGAATTACGAAGTTTCTATGGCCGTCAATGAAAATCCACTCCATGCTTTGTCTTTATCTATCGGGCTTATTCTTATTCTCTTTTTTTTAAAAAACCTTTCCAATTACTTTGCACTGTTTTTTATTACATTTTTACGCAATGGAGTATTAAAAGACCTCCGGGATGACTTGTATCACAAAATCATTGAATTGCCCATTGCTTTTTTTAGTGAAAAGAAAAAAGGAGACACCATTGCACGGATCACAGCCGATGTTTTAGAGATTCAATACTCTTTTTTATCGATGCTTGAAATAATTATCCGCGAGCCGTTGACCATCGTTTTCACCCTTATTTTAATGTTTAAAATTGATGTCAACCTCAGTCTGTTCGTTCTTGTTTTTATTCCATTTTCAGGCCTAATAATTTCTACTATTGGCAAAGCACTAAAGCGTCAATCTGACAAGGTTCAAAAAGAACAGGGTGATTTTTTATCCATCATTGAAGAAACTCTAGGAGGGCTAAGCATTGTGAAGGCCTTTTTCGCCGAAGCTCAGTTTTATCAAAAATTTTCTTCCTCGACTAGGCGATTTTTCAACTACAACAACAAACTGATTAACCGACAAAACCTCGCTTCGCCTTTGAGTGAATTTTTGGGTATAGGTATCATTGGGGCACTATTGTGGTATGGTGGAAAAATGGTTTTAATTGACCAAACACTAGAAGGCACAGTATTTTTATCTTTCATGCTCCTAGCCTATAACATTCTTACCCCAGCCAAATCGATTAGTAAGGCGGCCTACACCATAAAAAAAGGAAATGCAGCTGCCGAGCGCGTTTTAGAATTATTGGAAACCGAAAACCACATCAAAGAGGCGACTCACCCGATTAGGGTATCCAACTTTACTGACAAAATTGCCTTTACCAACATTGATTTTGCCTACGAAAAAAAGGGATTGCTCAAAGCATTTAACCTCAATGTTAAGAAAGGACAAATGGTGGCCCTAGTAGGAGAATCGGGAAGTGGGAAAACAACCCTTGCCAATCTTCTCAATCGCTTTTATGATGTCCAATCGGGTGAAATCACGATTGATGGGGTTAACATTAAAAACATCGCAAAAGAAAATTTGAGACAACTGGTCGGAATTGTCACACAGGAGGCCATTCTCTTTAACGATACTGTGGCCAAAAATATCTGTTTGGGAAAACCATCGGCCACAGAAGCAGAAATGATTGAAGCGGCAAAAATTGCGAATGCCCATGAGTTTATCCTTTCCTTACCGCAAGGCTATCATACCAATATTGGTGATCGGGGAGGGAAATTATCTGGCGGGCAAAAACAACGACTATCCATCGCTCGAGCTATTCTAAAAAATCCTGCTATTCTGGTTTTAGATGAAGCGACTTCAGCCTTAGATTCAGCTTCAGAAAAACTCGTGCAAGAAGCCTTGGATAAGCTCATGAAAAACAGAACGTCTTTAGTAATCGCTCATCGCCTTTCGACCATCCAACAAGCCGATCTTATTGTGGTGATGGATCAAGGAAAAATCATCGAACAAGGAAATCACAATACTCTTATGGAGAAAAACGGAGCTTACACGGCTTTGGTTAACCTTCAACGCCTTTAAGCCGTGAAACGTATCCATCCCAATCAAGCAGAAGCTATTGCCAATTCTTTGTGGGCCATTTGTAAAAATAAGCGACGTGCCTCACGTGTTTTAGAGCGTTGTGTTGAAGCGCATCCAAAGTGGGGAGCACGCGATCGGAACTTGCTCTACACCGCGACTTATGATATTCTTCGTTGGAAACGCTTATACCAATTCTATGCCGATTTAGACGACGCAGACTTTTTACCCTGGGGCGGGCTCAAATGCTGGCTCATTTTAAACGAATATTCCATTCCCGAATGGAAAGAACTGGAACAGCTTTCTCTAACAAGTAAAATGGACATGTTAGCAAAAGAACTCCCTTCCCCCAGCATCAAATATGCTTTTCCTGACTGGCTCTATGCCCTAGGCCAGAAAGAACTTGGCTCAGCATGGGAAAAAGAGGTAGCAGGTTTAAACACTCAAGCAAGAGTTTCTCTGCGCGTAAATCGCTTATTGGCCAGTCCGAAAAGAATAAAAGAAGAACTTGAAAAAAAATACAATATCATCAGTGAATACAAGGCAAAATATCCCGATGCCCTTTTGCTGAATAAAGGCAAAAAACTCAGCACTAATCGCCTCTTTAAACAAGGATACTTTGAAGTTCAAGATGCTCACTCACAAGAAATTGCAC